>JAGVNS010000069.1 GCA_020053155.1 Nitrososphaerota archaeon | reverse complement strand
TTGCCAAAAGGCTCGCTCCCAGCGGGCCGAAATATACGCCCGATTCATCACCAACAACATGAAATTAGTCCAAAAAAGAAAGATTTTCAACTAAGCCCTAAAAGGTTGCAGGCAAAAAGAAGTTAAAGGGCCGGCGCATAACCGGTTCCCTTGATTATTTCAAGTACTTGATCGTGTTTTCCAATATTCCTTGCGTAATCCCGGGGTTGTAGTTGAAGTAAATGACTTTTCCTCCCCCCAATTGCGCGTGCTCCACAATCGCGGGGAAGTTCTTTCCCGTGCGGGCATCTTCAATGTAGGCGATTTCGTTTCCGGTGACTCCTACATCAAATACCGTTAATCCTAAGTATCCCGCTTCGGCTTGGGCGGGTACGCGCTCAATTCCTTGCATGATGGGGTGTTTGTAATCCTGCTGCCAAATGACCCCCACTACGATGATGGGTCGCTTGCACGTGGGTTGTCCATCTAAAATAATGTCACAATTCACGGGGACAATGTCCCCGAAATTGGCTTTCCATCCTAATATGTCCAATGCGTCCGGTCGTTCGATTCCAGAATCCTGTACTATCACGAGCTTTCCGCCCGTCTTCACGTAGCTTTCCAACGCATCCCCCAATTGTCTGGAAATTTCTTTGGCGATTTGTCCGGTTTGGTCAAGAATGACAATGTCATATTGCGATAATTGATTCTCCGGATTGCGTGCAAATGCTTCCGCGGCTTTCACAATGGGATTGCCCACCAAATCCTTGTTGGCGTTCAACACGGCCATCAATTCAAGGGAAGGCGCCCCAATCACGAGGACACGTGCAGTAGCATTCGGAGAAATGGCGCTGACGATGGGTCCGATAACGGGAGTAGAGGAGTCCACCACCCCTAATCGGGCCAATAGCAAAAATCCTATGATGACGATTAAGATGATTGGAATGAGTGCTTCTAGGTTGAAGCGCAGCGGGCTTCCCATTGAATCATTCAATGGAGGCAAATCCGCTCCTCCATCGCTTTCTGGATACGCCATACATTATCGTCCCCTACCCATCTCTAAAAGGGTTATACCTCCCATTGAGGTTTTCCGGGCTTTATAAACAATGCGGGTATTTCGTGTCGGGGAACCGTGCTCACTATGCGGCTTGTCGTTTGAGTATCTTCACAATCCCCAGCGTCGCGTTGACTTCAACTGTGTCGCCGTCCAAAAGGACCTTGGTGGCATTTCCCGTTCCCACAATACACGGCTTTTTCATTTCGCGCGCAACAATGGCGGCATGGCTAATCATTCCTCCTTCATTGGTCACAAAGGCGGCCGCTTTATGCATGGCGGGTAAATAATTAGGGTGAGTAGTGTTCGCAACTAATATATCCCCTTCTTTCACTTGTTTAATGTCATGGTAACTTCGGATGATTTTAACGATGCCGGTGACGGTTCCCGATTGGGCGATTCGTCCTTTAATCGTTTGCTCGTTTTCCCTCTTCTACACCATTTCAATAATTTCAAGGTACTTTTGAGGGGTGGGGCCGGTCAAAACATGCATCTTCAAGCCATCTCCTTGTGCAGTAACCAGGCACCCATCTTTTTTTCGTTGTTCAATGAGTCGCTGTGGAAATGAACCGGTTTGAATGGCCTCTTCAAATTCATTCAGGCTTAAGTATCCCAATTCATCGCGGGAAGCAGAAAAGAATGCGGCAAGAGCGTCAAAAAGGAAAGACCAGTGAAATGCGTGATATCTCCTAACATCGTCCCGCCAATCCTTGAAAAATACCATATAGGGGGCCAGTTCTACGTTTTCTTTTTCACTATTGGTGGGTTTCAACAAGTTGAAAAGTTCTTTTTTAGAAAGCAAAAATTGTTTTTTCGAGGCCGGATCCGGTTTGATACTTTGTATCCATTCCTTTGTGAGGGGTCTGAACCATACCACGCACCAGCTTCGCAAGAACTGGTATTCCTCACTGAGCTGTTCCGCACTCACTCCCCTAAGCAGTTTCTCTTGGATTTCGATGAGCGCGGTTTTTTTCCAGGGGTGGTAGGCGGATGCAATGATTTTCTCTGCCTGCTTTTCCTGGTGGTTTCGGACAATCATGTCATTCAACGATTTTTCGAAGTCGGATTGCCAAGCCTCAATTCCACTCCATGAGATAATGCTGTAAATGTAGCAGATTTCCTCAAAACTATGTCTGAACTCGCTGAAGGCGGAAAAGAGGTTTTCGGATGTAGGATTTTCAGTTAAAATCGTAGACCACTTTTTTGACGACTGGTTTATTTCGTTCAACAATTTTTTCCCACGCCGATAATATTTTTCAATTTGTTTAGGGTTGTTGAAATGTTTTTTGTAAATCTGTCTTCCAAATTCATTTGGGTCCAAACCGATGTAGTGGGTTAGGTTTTTTCCCTTCACAATACTAAAGAGAAGTTCCTCCCTGTTTTGGGTAAAGTTCCAAATCATGTCATAGTAGACTACGTCAACTTGTGAGATAGTGGTTACATCCACCCCTTCCCGGGACAATAATTTCTGCCACATAGTCAGTTAATGGCTTGTAATTCTTTAAATTGGGCGAGGTTTCGCAATATCATTCTACCGAAGCATCCCATCGTATAGGTTTTCAATAAAGAGCCAGTATTTCATGGGTTCCTGCGTAAAGAGTTCGGGGGGTACGGCGTAATATACGACTTTTTCTCCGACTCCGCTGGCAATGATGAGGGGGAAGACCCTTCCCAAATCCCTTTTTTCCTCATCAAACACTTTTCCTTGCGTATCCACGCTCAGCACGCGCGTGCTGCCTATTCCCATGTCTTTTACCAGGGCAAAGTCCCCGTACAAGCGCAGGTTTTGTTTGAGCCCGTAGATGAATTTGTGGTCCGCTCCCGCTTCGGGAACCATGGTTCCTATCTGCTCGTATATCTTGCAGTCCCTCACTTGGCACCACGTGGAGGTGTACCCTGCGGAGATGTAATGGTCGAACCGGATGATTTTATCCTCATCGCTTATTTTTCGTGCCCAGGGAGAGATGATTTCGTGGGAAGGGAACTCGGAAGGAGTATCAATGGTTTCCTGGAGGAAGGAGTTGGCGTCTATTTCGTCTTTGTACAGGTATTCGTCCTCTTTCTCCAATTCCGTTCCGGCATCCCCCGTCCAGACGAGCCTTCCCCCGCTGTCGATGTACTCCATGAACGCTTCCA
>JAGVNS010000109.1 GCA_020053155.1 Nitrososphaerota archaeon | reverse complement strand
TTCAGGGATTTGAACTGATTACCTACTCGCTCACCGAGGGCTCTCGTGGACATGCGTAAACCCTTCCTTGAGAATGATAACCAGTCTTTCGTTTGCTTTGAACGATCGTGATTTACACTAATTTCATATTGGGGGCCGATGAGGCAACTCGCATAGGTTGCTTGAACTAACGTGGGAATGGCTTCGCATTCGGCCTCACGTAATTTTATTTTTTTAGTATAGGCACTCACGACGTCATTGAGTATTTCGATGTTATGGGAAGTGGATTTTTTCCAATCCATTGCAAAGAGGGCGATGAATGTGGCTAAATCAACCACTCTAGGCTTGTAGTCCATCACGCCAAAATCCAACCAACAATATTCTCCTTTTTTGTTCTTGAGTACGTGTTTTCGCTGCATATCTCCATGGATGACTGTTTTAGGGAGATGAGGCCATTTGATTTTTTTAAACGCGCTAAAAACAGGCATCATGAATTGTTTATCTTGCGCTGAAAGGAACTTTTTCTTGTCAATAAACTCGTTGGCAAAATTGACGGTTCCCCATGTATCATAGGTCGGATTCACCCTTATTTTCAACTGGTGAAGGGCAATGAGATAATTCAAAACGTTGAAAATATCCTTTCTTTTGGGCGGATTCTTGTGAAAGCTTTTTCCTTCAAAGAACTGCGTAACAAAAAGAAAAGTGTGGCCTGCAATCAAAGGAACCTTCATCAAATATCCTTGGTCTCCATGAATGAGGCGGGTTACTGGGATTCCTCGATCTTTGAGCATCGATAAAACTTTCACATTATCATGGATTTGTGTATTTGCCTTTTTGCTGGAAGAGGGATTTCGTGCAAATATTTTTACTACAAATTTTCCTTTTTTTGTTTGCAATAAAATATTAAGGTCTTGGTATCCTTCAGGAATCGGGTCCCAGGAGAGAAGATCTCCTAAATGGTAATATTTGGTGGATTGCTCAAGTAAAGTTTCAATTGGGTTTTTGAGTGGCACTCGGCTCAAAAAAGAAGCGTGCTCATTCCCTTTCTTCATAAGCGAAAGAAAAGCCTTTTCTTTATGAATTATCTGTTTTACTTTGCCCACGTTGCCTTTGATTTCCGTCACGAACAACTGGGAGAAGTTGGATCGTGATGCGACCCTATTCACGTTCTTTTTTCTCACGTCACTTGTACGGCTTGTTTCAATTGGTTTTCGTTTAGTTTTCCATTCGCGTATTTTTGTACCGTGTCGGCTTTCACGGAATAGGTTGTTGAATCGTTCCCGGAGAAGACTTGCACGTAGAGCATCTGTTCGGGCTGGGCAAACGAAGAAGCCACGCCCAATGCGAAATATGCGGCATTCTCCTCTGTTGTTCCCGTTGGTTTGTTGAATGCGATGAGGATTTGGTCCGTTTGATATTCCACTGCGGCATCGGAAATGCCCCCGTCATTCAATGCCTGAAAAATGAGTGAGGTTTCAGTGGCGGGAGTCAATCCCCCATATTCACTAGATGATGGTTGTACATTTTCGACTTCCCCATTTTCAGGGGGTGGAGAAACGGTATTATCCGGAGAAGGGGGTGGGTTAGACGTGTCATTCGAAGAATCATTTGAGGCATCGGCCGAAGTGTCATTGGTTGGAATAACATTTTCTACCCCTGTTCCTGTTTCAGGAGATGGGGCTGGAGGCACCGTGCTGGCGCACCCTAAAAGAAGAATAATCGCAGTTAGAAAAACAAGTGTCTTGGGAATTGCTTCCATAACCACCGGCTATTCCGCTCAAGAATAAAAAGAAAGCGGTTTATTCCATAAAACAGGCGCAGGTTTTTATTCCTGGAAAACAAACCCCGACCTATGTATAGGGGATGGATTCCATTTGTTCTCTTGGGAGTTGTGATTCTTTCATCCGTTCCATTGGCATCGGCCGATACCTTCGGGGGGATTCCGGGGCAGGATTATGGGGATTATTCGTCCTACAACACGCACGATTATTCAACCTGGCCGGCGGCGTACAAAGATTTGTGCGACCAGCATATGCGCGCGGTCATCAAACGCTGCAGCGTGGATGCAAAGGCGAAGGGGTATGATAATTGGTTGGTAACCCGGATGAGGGGATCCACCCTCTTCACTCCCACGCGAAGCGGGTACAGCGCCCAGGATGTTATTTTGGGGGGAAATAAGTGCACGTATAATGAGAACACGGATGATGAAGTGTACATTTCGAGCGTCATCCTGACTTTCATGTGTTCTGAATTTCAGGGTGGGTCGGACCAGTATGCGTGCTCCTTTTCTTGCGCGGCGTGGGATTGCGAGAATGATGTGGATTTGTACAGCGTTTCAGCGTGCTCCGCATATGAGGAAAGTGCCTCCCCTAATCCCTTCACTAAAATGACTGTTGGATGCAAGCAGCAGACGGAAGAGTTGTGTGCGGCGCGGGGGCCCAATTGTCAATTGGAACAGCCGTGCTATTATTATGATTATGACCGGAAATTGGTGCACTGCGATTGCTCGTGCCCCGACACGATTGACCCTTCCACATTGACGCAGGAGCAATTGACTCTTGCGGAAAGCGAGGCATTCAATTTGGACACATTCAATTGGGAAGCATGGAAAGAAGAGCATCCGGGACCGTGCGACCCCGTTCTCTCAACCGTGAAAGAGAAGGGGGCGCTGGATACCATCTTTGATGCGCTTATCACCATCAAGGACACGGGTGGACGTGTCGTGGGGTTCATTACCGATGGGGTAAAAACCGTTTTAGACAAATCATCTTTACCTTTTACCAAATTGGGGGGGTTGATTGGTGCATCTAAAAATGGGCAAGTCCTCATTGTTGTCCCCAATGGAAATGGCCCCCCAAACATTAATGGAATAAATCCCACGGCGGATGGTCCGGCCAGCCTGATGGCAGGAGTCAATACCGCACTCCCCTATCAAGGGGCCGAGAACACATTCAACTTGTTAGGGCCCCCCGAAACCAACCAAGAGGTGGCGGAAGAAACCCAGAATGCATGCCCCCTCCCCACATGCGGACTTTGGGGAAGCTGTACGAATGACGTGCAAACGAGAATATGCGAACCCCTCCCTGTGGGATGTCCCGCTCCACCAACCAAACAAGCCTGTTCCCCCTGCCAGGAAATATGGACCTGTGATGAGTATGGAGTTTGGGGGGATTGGAGTGCCTGCGTCAACAATTCCCAAAGTCAAACCCGAACAAGGGTATGTACGGATTCCAACGCCTGCGGAACTACTGTTACCAAACCCATTGAGCTCGAAACAGGAACGCAGACATGCACTCCAGCCAATTGTACCGAAAGCTGGTCGTGTGGAGAGTATGGGGGTTGGAGCGCATGGGGAGAATGCCAATCCAATTCCACGCAAACCCATTCAAAAACAAGAACGTGCACGGATGCCAATGCGTGCGGAACAACAATAAGCAAACCCACTACCACGGAAACGGAAACACAAGCGTGCACATACGTCCCCCCCAAACCCTACCATGAAAAGACTGAATATCTCACCCTCGCCTCTGGGGCTACGGCAATGTCTTTGGGAACCATGTCCAATGTCTCCATACCGGTAGGGGGGTCTACGAAATACACGTTCGCTATGACCCCTGGAAAAGCCTACCAAATATCCGTTACCATTACCGGGGGAACGGGTACCACTCCCTATGTCTTGCAACAACAGTATGGCCCTCCCCAATTGACGTATGAGGACCCCGCGCCCGGAGTAGTGAAATTCAGCGGTGGACCGGATGTGGCAACGTACGGAGACACTCAACATGTTGCCATCGAAATAGGACCCCCCACCGGAGGGAGTCCGGTCGTGAGCATCAGCCTGATGGAAGTATAGCCGTTTGGATATTTAACCTGCCCTACGAATAATTTTTCCTCTCTTTCATTGAGTCGTTGAAGGTTGAATGCCCCTGCCTTTAGGCTGTGGGGGTGGTTATTAAGTTCAATATCGTATCTTTGGATTTGTAAAGGATCGATTAATGGGACTCTTTTTTAGCACCTACATCCCACCGAGGGCTTTTATTGGATCTTTTTCTTTGGGATATGTGGATTGGATTTTTTACGCGATAGCCGCCATGACTTTTTTCGGGATAGCAAATGTTACTGACAAAGTTTTGCTAACCCATCGTGTGAAGAATCCGTATTTGCCCGTGATTGTGGATATGATTCTGGGGCTCATTTTTGCATCGGTTATTTTTTTGTTTTATGGGATAACCCCCCTAAGCGGAACGTCATTTGCGCTCGCTATTGCGTTGGGGATTCTGAATGTGGCTATTTATTCGGTGTACTTCAAATCCCTTCAATCGGAAGAAGTTTCACGAATTGTCCCGCTTTATCTTTTGAGCAACTTTGTGATCTTTTTTCTTTCTATTTCATTTCTGGGGAGAGTTTTTTCATTCTGGCAGGTGGGGGGAGCTGCTCTCATCTTGGGAGGGGCATTTCTCATTACCCAACACGATTTTCGAAAAATTCATTTGAGCAACGGAGTTCTTTTTGCACTTGCGGGGACGCTCATGTCGAGCCTGTTTATTGTTGCGAGTGATTATCTGTTGCAGGGAGTTTCTGTTGAAACTTTTTTTGTGTACACACGAACCAGTTCGTTCGTTGCGGGTCTTGTTCTCATTTGGATTTATCGTAAAGATTTTTCAAAAATGGTTCTAAATCCCTCCAAGTATGGATTTGGAATCATTATTCGGCAGCCCGTTAGGGCTGCAGTCTTGGGTTTAATACCTCGGCCTTTAGGCCGATAGTCGTTTTAGTCGCTGTTTTTTGGACTGCTCTTGTCGA
>JAGVNS010000006.1 GCA_020053155.1 Nitrososphaerota archaeon | reverse complement strand
TTTGGTTCCTAATCCCGAGGATGATGAGACCGCGTTCCAGAAACAAATTCCTACCCAATTATTGGATCCCGGAGAGCTCGCTCCCTTGCAGAACAACCGGATTAAAGGGCCGTTCGCTTTCGGCATATCATTATACGATTCCCTGCGCGCCGCACGCTGCGTGACGGAAGAAAAGTGTGCCATTCTGGGGGAGCAATTGCAGTTGCGCAATTCCGGGGAGGGAATCAAGGGAAACGTGAAGGACATTTTTACTTCCCTTTGGAAGGATGTGAACTCCAATTCCCCCACCTTGTCTCCCGACGAGGCGGATTATCTCCGTTCCCAAATCGAATCCGAGCAAATCCTGGAGACCGAGGATGCCAACAAATTTGATGTGCAGGCGTACACGCGGGAAAAGAGCGACCAGCGAATGAACTATATCCGCGTGGACAATAATTGGAAAGCCGGCCTCTTAACCAATTGCGATGATGGAAAATGCATTTTGTCATTGTACTCCATGTTTGACAAATACTTCAATTCCTGGTATTCGGGAGAATTGGTCATAGGAACGTTCGCTCCCACCGTATGGGGGCAATTCCGCCGGCTTTTAACACGGTCTAAACGCTTCAGTGTCATTTCAGGGTCCCTGCCCGACAAACTGAATCTCAAACAGATTTGGCAGAGTAAGCGTATCTCCAAGCGATTGGGGTCGTACGATGAACACTTGGGAAAGTTGGAACAAACTCCCATCAAACCAAGCGATTTTTTCCAGGCTGATCCAAGAAAGCCCCAATTTTCAAGCAAAGACCCATTTGGTCCAAAACAAGAGTTCGTAAGTGGAATTGAACGCCTGCGGAATTACAAAAAACGCTTATCCGAAGAAAGCGATTTTCGTGACGTGACCAATGAATTTTTTACCGGAAAAAATCCTCCTGCCATCAAGTCGGGGGGATACAATCTATGGGAAGGTCCGGCGTTCGGACCTGAAGGAAAGCTCACCAAAATAACGGATTTGGATAGGCGGCAGAGGATTTTCAGTTACATGGGAAAGATAAAAGAATATTCGGACATCACCAAAGGGATAGATAGTAGGGCCATCAAGTTTATCGATGAATCAAATAAACTGTTGTTGCAAGCCGGTGAGGCGGGAGTGGATGCCGCGGAGGCCGCCATTCTGCGTTCACGCGCCGTTGAACTCCAGGTTGCCGCCTCGCGGCAGTATGCGGCCATTTTCAGAGACTTCGATGATTTCTTGAATCTGGACATGCCTGAATTATTGCGGGCGGATATCACCAACACGAGCTTCCACAAAATGTACTTCCGTGCCCACAATGGGGAGTATTTGAGCATCTCGGCTGCGGATGGAAAATTCTTCGATGAATTTTTGGATGAGTTTGCCAAAAAAGGGGATTTTAGTGGGGTGACGCGTGCCGTGCATGACTCCCAAAATCCAGGAAACTTACAACTGTATCGTGTCGTTCAAGAGAAAGATATAGGGTTCTTGGACCCAGCGGCACTCCAGAGAGGAGATTTGTATACTTCCGAACAGCAAATCCGACTGAACAATGGGCTGATTATTCCCGCTTCCCCTACTTCTTTTGCCCAAGTCCAGCAGGACATGGCCGCTCACGGAGGAAAGCTTCCTAAACTGGTGACGGCAGGGTATGAGCCGGGGGAACCTCTCACTCCTGAATTATTTTCAAACAACATTCTGGTGGGGCGTGTTTGGCCCAAGAAAGTGGGAACGTTCAGCCGGAACATGGACAACGTGTACGACACCATGGTGGCAAGGGATTGGGGAAAGAGGCACTATACTAACCTTCTCTCCAAGAGTTTACAGACCAATGAGAAACTCCTCACCAACTATCTTAATGTGCTCTCCCCAGACGTGCTCAATTCGGGAATAGGAATAACGTTCAAAACCTATTTGTATTGGTGGGGCACCACCGGATTCGGGAATGACACATTCTCATTGTACCGCCTCCCCCAAGAGTGGACGGAAGTGGAATTCATCCCTGGCGACAGCGAATTCTACCATGACGCGTACATTGACTTTTTCTCGAATGAGGGCAGTGACACGGGGGACATTTTCCAGCGATTGATATCCAACCTTCTCTGGCCCGTCGTTTTAGATAAGGTGGCGGAGCAATCCGAGACCCTTAAATCGGTCTGGGAGTACGTCAACCAAGGCAAAGGACGAACCAAGCCGGAGAACTTAGCCATGTTCATGTTTGGGGCTCCCTCCTGCCCAGAGTGCCAAGCCCACTTGGTTTCCCCCAATCCTGAACGGTTTGACGTGCAATACGTTTCCCCCGAAAGCACGAACAGTTTCTTCCTAGAGCACCAAAAAACGAGGGATGCCAAGGAAGATGGGCAGGTGCTCATCACGTACGCCCATCATGCCAACGTCAAAGGGAGACTGAAAGGGGAACCCATGGATGAAATCAATCTGGTCAAGGACAGGCAGGACGAGAAAACATGCGAACAGGTGTCCGAAGACGTGTTTCTGCTGGGTTCAATAGGCAAACTCATCGGCCATGAGAAAATAGGGGGAGTTCTTGCCATCAGCGAAGACGTTTCCTACATCGCGGGGGGGATGATGGGAATTGCTTTTACGATGGTCACCCAATTCCTGGTGGCGCCCCAACTGAACGAATGTACGGACGACAAGGAAGGATACTTTGCTTCCCTCTTCATTCCCGTGGATGACGATGACGATACGCCAGGCACCGCCAATGATGAAGGGAAAAATGTCACGCAGGAAGCATTAGATGGAATCAGGGAATTTGCGAATACGGTTGACTCGAACAGAATCAATGTCTCATTGACTGACAATGCGCTGCACGAGTCCACATCCAAGGTCAGAGAGCTTGTTGACACCGCGCAGAAAAACGACATCGCCGAGGCCGAGCTGCGCGTCACGGGCAGTTCGTCCGGCTACCTGCGCGCGGAAGAAGTCATGTACTTTTGGGGGGGAGGAGACAGCTTGATAGAACCCACCAAATACAACACGGATGGGAGAACAGTTGTAACCACGCAGGATGGGCACACCATCTCATTGGACAATGATTCAGGCACCGTCAGGGTTGATGGGCAGATGGTGATTGACGCGGACAAGGCCGACCATGAACGGCTGAGCAACAAGAACCTCTCCATCCCCGCCGTTGAGATTCCCCAGAGGTTGAACGGCTATGCATTAGGGGATTCGAACGCGCTCTTGCTTACGGTCAACATCAGGGGAGAAGCCCTGGTGCAGGACCCTTTCCTCCTGGACTGCATCCAGCAAGCGGTGTTCTCCCAATCGGGTGTTTCTCTAAATTCAAACCTGATGAACGAGGCCTTCGGGAAAACCGATTCCATCGTAACGGATAC
>JAGVNS010000141.1 GCA_020053155.1 Nitrososphaerota archaeon | reverse complement strand
TACCGCAGTAGGCCTTACTGAAAGACCTAAAAATAACGATTATAAAGCAACCCATTTAGTTCTCGAAAAAAGGTGGATTAAAATGGGTTTAGGACAGAGAATAGGGTAGGTTGGAGGAATAGTCATGGCGTTAGAGATTTTGGCAATGTTAATCGTACTCTTTGTTGTACTCATTTTAAGCATCCGGCTGATTCAGCAGTATGAAACAGCCGTCGTATTCCGGTTGGGAAAACTTCACCAAACATTACAGCCAGGACTCAATTTTATTGTCCCCATTATTGATAGAAGTGTAACGATAGACATGCGCATACTGACGATTGACATTCCTCGACAACAGGCCATTACCAAAGACAATGTGCCGGTAAACATCAACGGGGTGGTATATTTTAAAGTAGAGGACGCGAGCAAGGCCATATTGAATGTGCAGGATTACGTATATGCCGTCTCCCAATACGCTCAAACTGCCCTGCGAGATGTAGTGGGGGGGATGACGCTGGATGAAGTGCTTGCCGAGCGGCAAAAGATTGGGGATATGATTGAAACCATCGTGGAAAAGCAGGCCAAAGGTTGGGGCGTGGAAGTGGATTCGATTAAGATGCAGGACATTGAATTGCCTGAAGACTTGAAACGAATCATGTCCAGACAAGCGTCTGCGGAGCGAGAAAAGCGCGCCAACATCATCAAATCGGAAGGAGACAAACTCGCGGCACGTAATTTGTCGGATGCGGCTAAAATAATGGCCGAGACGCAAGGAGCGATGCAGCTGCGCACCCTCCAAACCATTGATGGGTTGGGACCTACTCCCTCCAACACGGTCATTTTAGTACCCGTGGAATTGTTTGAAGGAATGAAAAACCTCGCGAACATATTCAAGAAAAAATAAGCCCTATTGGTGGATGGAAAATCCAGCACGGTGATTTACCTATCGACCCCTCTGGACAATTAGACTACGAGGCCAGAGGGATTCGGAACCAATCTTTTGCAAAAAGATTGAGCAAAAGCGTTAGGGTTCCACAAGGGAACCCATACGAGGCCAGAGGGATTTGAACCCTCGACACGCGGATTAAGAGTCCGCTGCTCTACCAGACTGAGCTATGGCCCCAAATTAGGTGGTTTTTTATCGCGTTATTTAGTAGTGGCCTACGGTGGGTTTGAAAAACCCACTTTGTAGTCCGTCCGTGTGGCCGCAGGTGGGCGGCTAATAACGATTATAAAGCAACCTTTTGAAGGAGTTAGGTTGCAATACCCGAATACTTTAAATGGTTGTTTTGATGCGTTTCAAGAGATGCACACGGAAAGGATGATTCAACAGATGGGACAGAGAGGGAAACAGTGGAAATTGGAGCGACAGCCTCGGACACAGAACATGGGGGTCGTTTTCCTGGTATTACTCTTAGGAATGGCAGCTATGGTGTATAGCCAAACCACCCCAACCATTGTCCCAACAGGAGTGACAGTCAAACCAATAGTATTGGGCCCCGTTCCAGTATTTGACAAAACGCTCGTACTTTTTTGTAATTTTAACGCGAGCACAAAATGCACCACCAAAAATGGGTATGTAAACCCCATCAAGTCAAATTTTGTAATGACGACGGGTGGAATCAACAACACGAAGGGGGCGTTGATCAATGAAAAAGGAAGCGTGGGATTGTATCCCAACACGGGACTGGATTTGAGCAAGGGAACCATTGAAGCGTGGATCAATCCCAACACGGGAAGCACACGAAGACAATATCTTTTTTCGATGATGGGAGGAAAGTCGTTGGACGGGGACGCGTACAACGATTTGGTGTTTGGAGAAACGGGAAGCGCGAATAGTCCGAACACGTCCTACGTTTTTTTTGGGGGAACGGATGGAGTCAATACGCAGAATCCGCTCAGTTTTCCATCCCACATCGTCCGCGCCATTTCAGCCGGGGACATTGACGAAGATGGGAGCATTGATTTGGCCATCAGCAACAACGGGGCCAACGAAATATGGCTCTTTGACAATTTACAACCAGGACAAACGTTGAGCGGGCCTTCCCCAATCAATCGCATCAGCGTGCCCCAACCCCAAGGGAGTACCCTTGCGTATTTGGATGGAGATGAACACTTAGACTTGGTGGTGGCGTCCTACGATCCTCTAACCCCGCCCATTTATTTGTGGAAGGGAAACGGGAATGGAACGTTCACGCCGTGGCCCACGACATTTGGTCCGTTTGTAACTTCGGCGGAAGGAATCGATGCGGTGGACGTGGATAAGGACGGAGTCCTTGACATTATTTTTGGAAGCTTCACCATTGATCCATTCAAACCCAGCATGGTGCTGTATGGGCAAATAACCCCGCAAGGGGATTACACGGTGGGAATTGTCTCTCCAACGGATTATCAAGTGTTAGACAATGGAATACTTGGACTCCAAGCCGAGGATTTAGACCAGGATGGGTGGGAAGACGTGGTGTTAGCCCAAACGTTTGGGAATCAATTAATCGTATGGATGAATGATGGCACGGGACACTTTCCCAATGACCCCCAACATCGGTTTACGCTTTCAACATCCAGACCATTCACGGTGGCGATTCGCGACATGGACAATGATGGGCATTTGGACATTGGAACGGCCAACTACAAACCCAGTGCGTTCACCGACAACAATTCAAGCACGTTCTTCCGCGGACCCGACTTTACAAATACGATAAAGTATCCCGTTGAAAACGCGGTAAGCGTTTCAGTAGGAAACATGGATGGGGATGGATTGAATGACATCGCATATCATTCCTCCACCGGAGGAATTTGCCCCGTGTATTACCTGAATAAAGATGGCATAATACAGTACACGCTGCACATTTCCAATCCATTCTGCCAACCCACGTGGGGAAATCCGAGTGGACCTGGGTCGGGGGTGGCAGCTGCAGTAAAGGGAAGCACCCCATACGGGAGAAACACCATCCATCCAAACGAAATGGAATTGTATTACGATTCAGCGGATGGAAAAGTCCACTTTGTAATGATGGACACGCTTGGAAACAAGCATGAAGCCAGCACGGCGTTTGCTCCCAATGGAAGCATGCAAAAAGTGAAAGTGGTGTGGAATGGAGAAAAAATAAAAATAACAGTTGGAAATCCCACTCAGGGGGGGACGACCATGACGTACACGGCACAAAGCCCCATCCTATTGGAGAATGCCCCCGCAATATACTCCATCGGGACGGGACAAAACAACCAATACTCGTTGAATGGGATGATGGACGATTTCCGCATCTATAACGTTGTCAAGGGAACCATCTGAATCATAATTACCCATTTTGATGAAAGAGAAGAACGGTTCACTCGCATGAATGGGAAGTAAACCATTGTTTACGTCCCCAAAATCGGCCAGGAAATAAGGACAATGTTTATATATTTCTAAGCAAGGTGGGTAGATAGGAAGAAGAATACGATAAGGGAGAAAATGAATGCAACACCCTATCATTGTATTCGCATTAATTTTGATAGCCTTTTTGGTGGTGGCAACCGACCGTTTCACGGGGGGAGTGAGCAACATTATTTCGGTTTCTCCCCCCCTATTGGAACCTCAAAAGTATTATAGGGAAAATCTCACGCTGACAAACCAGCCTCTTTTAAACGGAAAGACAGTGGCATTCATCACTTACACCCCACCCCTTAGTGGGCCAAAAATAGGAATCCCTGCGGGAACTGTTTCTAAAAATATGGTCTGCCAATCAACCCCCATTGAACCACTTAATCCCATATTTAAGCAGGATTATTCGGATGTGGCTGGACAGTACGTGGTGTGGGACGAAGAATATTATTCAACAGCCGATAAAATATGGAAACACCTCCCCATGGTTTTAGACGTGGGTTTGGACCATATGCTGGGAACAACCGATGATGGGACAAAAACCAAGCTTGGTGAAGAAACTATTTCAGATGCTTTTTTTGGAAACACGACCTTCCCCCAAGTCAATAGCGAGGGGGTGGTTGCGTTTTGGAGAAAAACAAACATGCCCAATGGCGAAGAATTGCCTGGAGGACCACCTGAAGCCCAGCTGGTTACGTGCCAATTACAGAATTGTTCAGCAAGTATCACGGAGGTGGAGACCATTCCAATGGACGGGGGCACTTTCGACGGCCAGTTCTTTGAGCATGACATAAGCAATGGGTATCTTGCATATTATTTCAGTAAAGCATCCACCTCCACGGGCACCCTAATAAAATACAATTTGCGGACCAAACAAAAAGAGATTATCACCCAATACCAACTCCCCACAGGGCTTCAAGTGGACCATATTATCCAAACAACCATTGATAATGGGGAAAATGTTTCCTGGCTACGCATGCGGGGAAACTTCTTTGGACTGTTAACGTATTACTTTTATATGTTGCCCAAAAATGAAACAACCCCCATACTAATTTCATCCCTTGAAAGCACGGATTTCCCAGCCGGCAGTTCCTTCGGGAATTTGTATTCCTATCGAACACATATGGATGGAAAAAACATATTCGCATTTTATCCAAGAAAAAATCCCAACCAAAACAATTGGGATATCGTATTTAGGACGTACGGGCATGGACAATTTTCCCAAGAAAAACCATTGGCCAATGATGCGGGAATCAGTGAAATAATGCCACGGGCGACATTTAATCCCAAAAAAGGGAAAATGGTGGTAGGAGCAGTAGAGTATGAAAATAAAATCATTCGGATGGTTTCATGGAATCCGTCTACAAAAAAATTTGAGCCTTTCAAAGAAATCGTTCCCCCGCCCGGATTGGAAACCCCCCTTCTGCCAAGCATGGATGGAACGCTGGTGAGCACTTCCCATTATGATAACACGGGAATTCCACAATCGCGCATCGCATTATCCGAATGCTAACACCGACCTGCATAAAAAACTCAAAAGAGAAAATAGTTTGTTTAGTAAAACATGGGACCATCAGGTCGTTGGAACAATGGTGAGATAAAAAGCGGGCCTTTCTCCTACAAACTGGGTGATGGACGAGTAATAGGGAAGCGCGGCACCGGCCTCTTGAATACGCAAAGGAGGAGCGCGTGTTTCCACGGCGAGTATAATTTCATCTGGCGGGGCGGCGGGGGAGAGGGCAATAGTAATGTCAACCGGCTTCACCCACTCCCTGGAAAACTTAGGAAAGTTGGGGCCGAGGAGGAAGCCGTTAGTAGCATTTTCATCCAAGAAAACAGAAACAAATGAGGCATGCGCTGGGTTTTGGAAAACGGGTTGAAGAGCGGCACCTTGATACCCGCGCACCCCAAAACCGGAATAGAAGAATACACGAACCGTTTTGGTTTCCCCGGGGCGGATGGACAGGATTTGAAACGAGGGGTAGGCGCCGTATCCTACCACTCCATAATGTGTACCGATAGGATTTTGCCATTGCGGCAATCCTTGGGTAAAAAATGAGGGATAGAATTCAGGCTGTAAATAATAAGAGGAAGTAAAGAAAGAAGCATCGCGGAATGCCCCCGACTCGAATGTGTACGCCGCCGAAACAAAGCATGCTGAAAGGGGCGGGAGATTTTCAAACACGCCTGGAGGAAGAGAGTAAACGGAACGATCAAGCGCATGACAATCCGAAAAGGAAAAAGGGGTTTGGGTGGAGAAAAAAAAAGAAAAAAAGGAAGGGAGAAAAAGAAAAGCAAGAATGAGAATAAGCAACGCAAACCCCACCCCTCCAAAAATAAAGGAGAAAGGATAGTTGTTGAAAAACCGTATTTTTTTCATGAGACATCACTCATATTATACTGCTAAGGGCATTCGAGTCCACATTTATGTCGACCCTTCCCGTACCCGTGGAAACAAAATCCCCCCAAATAAAGAGATTCAAATCCTGCGAGCCCGCCGAATAATAGGCCCTCCCCGCGTTAGCCGCAGTAGTGGAGAGGAGAAGGCAATCCAAAATAGGATTTCCGGTGCACGTGCCGGACCACCCCCCATATTGTTGGGAAACTTTCATTTGAAGGGTAGACGGAAGGGAAGCATTCAAATCTAAGTATATGTTGAGGTCGGAGAGGGAGGAGGATTGGTTATCGTACGAAAGGAAGGGGACGGTAGAGGACTGTCCTTCCGGGTCCACTTTATTTTGGTCCGCCGCTCCGGTAGTATCGGTGGTTTCAATCCACCCCTTTTGACACGCAGAACCTCCTGAAATGTTTCCTTTACCTGTCGTACATCCAGAAGAGGGGAGGGAGAGGACGAATGAGTAATTGGGGGTATTGGCCAAAACGGAATTACGAATTAAATATACTGCTCCATTGTCAGTAAACCCGTTTACGTCCGCGCGACTGGCCACAAAAAGGAGGTCGTTGGAATACCCCCCATTACTGTCCACATTGGTAGAGAAAACAGATTGATAGCTATTGTAATTTTGACTCAGAAAATCTGAAGAATACCCCCCCCAGAATTTTTTAAAGAAAGAATTTGAACCATTCAAATCGTAGGACCCATTACTTATCTTATCAATGTCCCGAATGAGAACCACCATCCCTGCATCCGTTTGGGGGCCGTCCGCATTGGAATCGGCAATGAGCAAATCATTGGAATATGAATTATTATCGGAGTTAACCAGTTGGGTGGCAGAGAAACCGCTGTAATTCGCCCCCAACCCATCCGAGGCACGCCCCCCCGTCCAGAGAAGGGAATAATTCAAACTGTTGAGCAAATTCATGTCACCTGAAAGTTTATCAATGTCCCGAATCAACCACACCGCGCCTGCATCTGTTTTCGCATTCACATCCGCCGAAGGAGCGGAGAGAAGAAGATCATTTAGATACGCGTTGTCGTCAGCATTGACCAGTTGAACCCCTAAACCGGATGCATAGGTTCGACCCAAAAAGTCAGACGCCCCCCCGCTGGCCCAACGCACGTTATATTTGGAAGAATCATTAAAGTCGAAGTTCCCGGAGAGCACATTAATATCTTTGAGCAAGTACACGGCCCCCGAATCTAATGAGGGCATGTCTGCCTTGTTCGCGGTAATCAACAAATCGTTTGCTCCCACATTATTGTCCACATTAACTAATTGAACACCCTGACCTGAAAATGAACTGCTGCCCAATTGATCCCCGCTAATGCTTCCATTAATGCGGATAGAATAATTGGCTGAACTGCTCAAGGGTTTATCGCCTGAAAAAGTGTTGACATCCCGAATAAGGTAGACCCCCCCATTATTAGTCGCTCCAATATCCAGGGCAAACCCTGCAATCAACAAATCATTGGCTAGCGCGTTGTTATCAATATTCACGATTTGAACCCCTTGACCACTGCCTTCAACGGCCCCAATGTTATTGTTCGCCGACCCATACCAACGCGTCGTGAAATTGGCTGGGTCCCCCAAATACTTGATTCCTGAAAGAGTGTTAATGTCCTTGATTAAGTAAACAACCCCTGTATTAGTAGCCAAAATATCCCCTTGAATGGCCGTGATAAATAAATCATTGGCTACCCCATTTCCATCAATATCAACCGCTTGTATTCCAGACCCGCTGTTTAACGTGTGACCCAGTTGATCGTTCGCTGCTCCCCCATCCCAGCGAACATCAAAACTCGTTGCCGTGTTCAAGTCGAAGAGACCGAATTTCTTGTCAATATCCTTAATGAGATATAGTGCTCCCGTATTGGTGGCATTCGTGTCGGCATCCTCAGCGCCAATCAACAAATCGTTGGCATACACATTCCCATCCGTGTTGAGCAGAATGATTCGGTCCCCTGAAGAGAGGCGGGTAAACGTGCTTCCAAGTATATCATTTGCTTGACTGCCCTCCCATGCCACGGAAAAACTGGAAGTGGAAGAGAACGGAAAAATTCCACTCAATGTGTTTACGTCCTTCACCAAATAAACGGTTCCATTAAACGTTCGCCCCTTGGAACTAGTTAAGGGACTCGCTATTAGCAGGTCGTTGGCAATGGTATTATTATCAACGTTGACCACTTTCACTCCCTGACCAGAATCATACGTATACCCGATGGAACTGTCAATCGAATTACCATCCCACCTGACTGAAAAATGATTCGTATTATTCATATCAAAATTGCCCGTGCGATTGTCAATGTCCTTAATGAGATAAACGGACCCCGAATCATCGCCGGAAACAAAATCGGTGAAAATGGCCGTGACGACTAAATCATTCGTGTACCCATTTCCATCAATATCCACGAGTTGAACCGCAGGGCCGGAAAAGATTGCCGACCCAAAAAAATCCCCTGCGGCCGAACCAGAGAAACGAGCCTTGTATGAAGTGGAAAGATTTAAGTCAAGCGAGCCGAGCGTATCATCTATGTTTTGAATGAGATAAACAGCCCCCGCATCGGCCTTCCCATTAATGTCGGCATACACGGATGAGACAAGGAGGTCATTCGCATAGGAGCCGTTATCCACATTCACCACTTGCGTGCCACGTGGGTAAGTGACATCCAGTTCACTCATATCTGGCAAAAGAAGTGAATTCGCACTACTAGTGCCCGTGAAATCGCTCGAACGAGCTCCATACCAGCGCGCATGAAAGTTTTGGAGGGTATTCAAATCATAGGAGGGGTCTAAGAGAAGAGTTGAATGGGCAGGCACGTCCACTTGCATAATCGTTTCAATGATGGTATCATTTTGCTTTTGATGAATAACGGTTTGAGGAGTTACACCATTCACATCAAATAAATCCGAAAAATCATACGTTCCAATCAACTGACCCTCATCATTTGAAAAGCGAAGAATGGCGTCCCGTATTATGGTCTGTGAAAAAAGGGTAACGTTCTCGTCCACTGGACTTTTTACTTCAATGGTTTCGGCGTGAGCAGGAACGCGCGCATACCATTCATCGGGGGAAAAGGAGGTGGACTCCGTCGCAAGCTGAGAAAAGGGCGTGGTCAGCCGAATGTTAAGGAGGCGCGTCTGGGAAACATTTGAATCATTCGTGAGGAGAAAGGATTGCTTTACGCGATACCGCGAACCGCCCAAGAAAACTTCTTTAGGAGTGTCGGCCGGGACTCCGGCGAAGGAAAACGTATTCTGGAGTGCGACTCCCGCACACGAAAGGGAGTTTTCTCGCTGACGCCAATCCGCAGGGTAGGGGAGAAAGTTTTCCCACTCATTTGAAAGAAAGAGGGGACTATTTTCGTCGGCATACGCGAGGGGAATAGAAAAAAGAGAACGTTGTGCAGGGGAAGGTGATAAGGGGACACGGGAAGAGTCCGTTGAGGTGGGTAAAAGGTCAGTTGTTGAGGGGGCGGGGGGAACGGCATTGTTATTATTTTTATCTCGGGAACCGCGCACATTCCCGTTTGGAGGACATTCCAAGTCTACTTCAATGTCGGAGAATAAAGTGGAGAGCACTTCAAACGCGGAAAGAGCATTTGGAGAAAGAAAGAAGCGCTTGCCCGTATGAATCGTGTGCAAACGTTGGATGGTTTGACGGAGTAAGGCATCGTCGCGTGAGGGGGAAGTGATGTTTTGGTCAACGACCGTGACAGGCAGGCGGGGAGAAATGCGCAACGCGAATGAGCCGCGAGAAAGCAGGGAAGGAGAAAAGGGTTCCCAGGAGGAAAGACATTGTTTTTGGACCGAGTCCCATTGCCCACAAAAAAGGGTAAAAGAAGAGTCATACCCTCGCGCAATTGAAGCGCGAGCCGATTCAAAATCATAGTCAAAGAAGCCCTCCCACGTTTCTTCGGAGGAAAAAGGAGAGGGAAAGATGGGAGTAAGCGTCAAGAGGGTAGAGGAATGGTCGACTAACACATCGTTTAACGAAACCCCAAAAAAAGGACCTTCAAAAAAATTCAACTCCAAACGAAACAGACCTTCCGGGAGAGTGTGGGTGGCAGAGGTAAGCGTCCACGTGGCGTTGGAAGAAGAGTGAGCGGAGAACTCCCCATGTTGAAGGTTAGAGGGAATAATGGTGTGAGTAGGGTGGTTGGGTGGAAAACCCTCTGCGCGACGGGTACGGACGACAACGAATGAGCGAGCGTCCGTTGAAAGGGTCAACGAGCCATTTTCAACAGGAATTGGAAGCCACGTCACGAGACACGATTGAAAAAAGCGGTCATACCGCGTGCAATAGAAGGAAGAAGATTGAGAGGAAGGACCCCCTAGTGTCGCCTTCACTTGGCGGGAAACAAACCCTTGCTCAACCAGCACAGACTCCGTGACATCATAATAATCCCCCCGGTAGGCAAATGAAGAAACGGGAACGGATGTTAGACGTACCAATTGCCCATCCGAATCAATTTGGGTTCTGGAAAAAACAATTTCTGAAAAAAAAGAAGAGAAAAAAGAGAACGAAAAATCATACGCCCCTTTTTCAAGTATAAAGGGGTCTCCGGAGGAGCGGTATTTTTGGGAAGAATCACTCGAGAGTACTGCCGTTCCAAGAGAAAAAATATTGGGACCATAAACGGTGTACGTTTCGGTGGGAGAAATAAATGGAACATCTGGAAAAGGACGCGTTTCGGAAGAGGAAGAAGAAGGATTGGAACGAGTTTGAGGAAGAGAAATGTCGGGCTCGCGCGGGAGAGAAACGGCAGTAGTATTTTCCACTCGAATGGAACGCGTTTGAGTGGAGCAGGAAGAAGAATTGCAGAGCGTGAATTCTAAAGAATAGGAACCATTTTGCACCGAGGAAGTATTCCACTCCCCGGACCAGGAGGGAAAAAAGAGAGAAATCTCTTCCTGGGTTTCAACTAGTTTAACGGTGGCACGCCAATCAGGCTTTCCTTCACGAGGGAGAATAATAAAAATGAGGGAACCCGAAACTACATCCTCATCCAAGGGGGTTACTACATCAAAGGAAGGGGGCAAAATGCCATCCGACGCATGGTTGGAGCGAGCGGCTTCTTCTTGCGCAACCGTCCAAAAGGGAGCGAGGAGGAGAATAGCAATTAATATAACTCCCAAAAAAATGCGAGAAGATATTTTACGCATGAGCAGGAGAGGGGGGCGTATTTATTATGCTTATTCCACTCTCCCAAAGCGCGCAACGGGTATTATTAACGACCCATCCCCTCCTTTTACATATGGGCGGAAACCATTATTCTTCCATTGCCCTGGTGATGGGGCTTGTCATTGTACTTGGGGTTTTGCACGGAAACATGGTGCACGCCAACCAAAGTTCCCCTCTCCTTTCCACCTCTCTTGAACAACTAAAAGAGGGAAAATGGATTATTGAAGGATACTTTGCCCCAGAAACAGGAGAATACGTTTCAGTCCCGTCCACCATCACTATTCTCAAACCCCAACAATACCCCGCCGCCTACACAATTTGGGAAATACCCTTTACCGTAAAAGGAACAAATGAATTACGCATAGAACCTGCACTCACCACAAAATGGTACGACTCAACGCGGGGGGATTTACAGTTTGAGGGAATTTGGTGTGGAGAAAAAAGTGTGGATGGAAGATGGGAAGAAGGAGCATTTGTAGTAAAAGAATTTTCATGCAGCGAAACAGCATACGAGCGAAGCAGGGTCATGAGCCACGGAAAACACATCCTGCGCATTGGGTTTGGGGAAAATGTGCAGTATGCGTACAATTCAACGCCCGACTTTAACGTGCAACGAGGAGTTGCTACATTTAGCGGGAGCACCACTAATGCAACCATTACGGCGAGAACAAACTATGTAGCGCCGAGTGATATCAATTCGGCGTTTATCCGAATTGTAGGAACCCGATTAAGCGCAATTGGAGGAATAAACGGGGGGGCCTTTCCCCCGCAAAGTCTGATGGCGGATGTCAACAATCCTGCGAACCTCCTAACCAGCATTACCTTTTCTAAAGGCCGAGCCGCGGGTATCACCAGAGTATTTTGGGAAATAATTCAGTATATTGGCCCGGCAGGAGGACCTAATGAATTCATAGTGAGAGATGTGAATGAATTTAGCACGACCTCGGCAACGCCAAGCGGGAGAGTAGCTTCAGGAGTAGGAAATGACACGGATGCAGTTGTTTTCATTACCGGCCAGCGAGTTACCAGCGCTACCTCCTCCGTTGTAAACCAGGGATTGTTTACATCCGATTGGACGGCAAGCACGAACATCCCTTCATTTGTGCGAAGTGGAACCACCGCGGCAGGATTGAGCTATGCAGTAGTAGAGTTTACTGGAAAAAACTGGCAGGTTCAGAGAGTAAAACACACCTATGTAGCGTCGGGAGTGGATGAAAACGAGGCGTTGCCCCTGCTCGTGAACAATATCAACCAGACATTCTTACACATACAAATGAGCACCAACTCGGGAAATAATGATGAGAGTGGACAGCACGCCTACTTATCGGATACCAACCAAGTTTCATTCCGGCTTAGAACAGGGGCTACTATTTCAGCCCAAATAGGAGTGGCATGGGTGATTGAAAACCTACAAACAGACGCAAATGGACTAAAGGTGCAGCGCATATCAGGGACACGCGCAGGACAAGCTAAGGCCGGAGACGTGTGGTCGGAGTCTGTTACGGCAGTAGCGGCCATTAATCAAACGTCCATCATGGGGGAAACAGCAGATGCCAGCGCGACGACCGCCAACCCGCCGAGGGGATTTATTGCCATGGACATGAATGTGACGAATACGGTTACCTTATGGAGAGACGACGCGAACGACAGTTCAGACTATCAATTTGAAGTAGTAGAATGGCCCACTGCACCCTCAACAACGGTCCCAACGGCAACTACGACATTTACGTTTAACGTTCCCACCACCAAGAGCCACAGCATCACGTTTGGGGGAAACTGCAATGCCACCACATTCTTCTTCAACGAAGTAACCGCATTCATCGACCCAGACAGCGATGGAAATGCGGCCCAAGTGAGACCAAGCAGCACACGCACGGAAACAAGCCCCGCCTATGTGGATTACAACTTTTTAAATACCACCAACCCTGCGGATGGAAACGTAGCGTACGCGGACGGGAACAGTGATGGTCCTCCAACGGTTAACTTTGTACCCAACACGGAAATCACAGACGCCAAATACGGCTTTATTGGTACATTGAATGGAACGGTATCTACCACCAATATTACGGTAGCCGGAGAAATCCCGACCACGCGATACGTGTTCAAAGCACTCTCGGACACGAACACCATCAAAGACCTCAATTTTACGTTCGTGGGAAACTCACAAAGGAGTGCATCCTGTGGCACAACCAAGGTCGCGATCGCAAAGGACTTGAACATATTCTTTTGGAACTATACAACGAACCAGTACGATCGGAAATACACTACAGACGGAACGGGCTTTGGAACGGGGGCAGCGGGCATGAACATTGAGGTACACGTCGACCAAAACTTACCGGACTACTTCGCCGCCGACCGAAATATTACAATACTGCTACAGGGAATAGCATCCCTAGGGCCAATTGGGGGCAATGCGTGCTTACACACCGATTTCGTGCAGCTGCGGTTGCACTACTTCACCACAAACCCGGGGTATTGCCAGTCCCCCACGCTCGCCCCATTTACCATCACTAATACAGGAAATGTCACGACCAACATCGATGGAAACTTTGCTTCCGCATTCACGGGAAACGACCTCAACATCGTATTGAAAGTCTGGCAAGGAACGGGAAGCGGTTGCGGGTCCAATGGAATGGGGGGATGGGAAAAAGATTGCAGCATTTCCTCCACGACCACGG
>JAGVNS010000008.1 GCA_020053155.1 Nitrososphaerota archaeon | reverse complement strand
CTTCTAATCTATTGTTTGGATTCCTTAATTGTGCAACACCGCAATTTAAAACCATTAATTGATATCCCTAATCGAGAAAAGAGAACCTTTCGACCTCACACATTGAAGGCCTAACCCGTCTTTGCGTGCAATAACGACGAAAGGCCCACAAAATTGCCTACATAACTTTTAACAAATGTTTTTTATTCTCGAAATAGGAAAATAGGTATTATGGCAAAACAAAGCAGGACATTGGACAAGGTTTCGGATAGAACGTTTCGTCAGATGTGGATAACAGCCCGCAAAGACCCTAATTTTATCAAAGAGATGAAAGCCTTCGTGAAGGCCTCCACCGCCGTCTACAAGTTGGACTGAGTTCGAAATTGTTTAACCAGATCTTCATACTTGAGAAAGCGGGGTGTCCGAATATATTCTTTCAGGTTGATATGATCATACGTTTTGATTGCGGTTTTATTTGACATAGTTTTATTGTCGGCAGAATAAATGATATCTAATCCATGAATGCTCGCACACGCCACAATCATAAAATCAAACTTAATGCTGGACTGCCACGAATACCCGCCACCCGATCGTTGATAATAATCAAAATATTTTTTGGCCAGATGATTGACTCGAATTGAATCAGGAAGCAAATGATTACCTGTTATTTTATCATACAAATTGAGCAGAAGAATCCGGTTCCGTTGACTTAACTTACTCTCTTTAGGGATATTCCGAATTTCTTGGCGGATGGGGGCATAACCATACACGATAAACTCCTTCTCACTTCGAATCCGCTCCTCCAATGTAGGACCATCTTGTTCACCGGCTAACCGCCCGTAAATATTGGTGTCAAAAATGACGCGAAGCATTCAACACCAATGATTCTAGACAATAAAAGGACCGACGACTAAAAGGTTTTGTTATTTGCAACACGCTGACCCAAAAAATTTACTCTTGCTGGTCTGAATTTCAAATCGACACGTCGTAGATTACCCGCCCTTTGGAAATTCCTTAATTTTTTCAATGCGAATGTTCACCACCGTTTCTAAATGGGGAGTGTGGGGGAACAAATCGAATGCACACGCATCATTGATTTTGAATTCGGCATATTCGCTGAGCCAATCTAAATCGCGTTTGAGCGCGTCTAAATTACATGCCACGTAAATCAGTTGTTTGGGTTCTAAACGCAGCACGCGGCGCCAAATCTTTTTGCTGAGACCACTTCGAGGCGGATCCAATATGATTGTTTCGAATTTTTCGTGGTTTTTTTCCAGCTCTTGGAGTTTTTTGGGGACGTCTGCAATTTCAAATGAAATGATGTCATCGTCCAACCCAGCCGCATGCGCGTTCTTGCGCGCGAATGTGATGGATTCTTTGGAAAGTTCCATTCCTTTCACCAAATGACCATTCAGCGCAAGGGGAATGGAGAATAATCCTACCCCACAATACAAATCAAGAACGGAATTCTTTTCTGAAACTAAGTCTACTACATGCTTTTGCAATTTCTCCGCCATTTTGGGATTGGTTTGGAAGAAGCAGCGCACATTGTAGGACAGTGTAACGCCATTCATTTTTTCGATAAGAAGAGTCTCTCCCCATTCGCGGAAAATTTCTCCATCGACCGTGTCTTGGAATCCGGGGTAGTGAATCCACGACACCCCATCCACGAGTTTTGATTGAAGTAACTCATTCGCAAGCGTTTCTATTTCTTTTTCATGCTGAGTAGTAAATGTAATCAAGCTCACGATAAGTGTTCCGTTTGTTTTGGATTCGCGGAAAGTTACATAACGTAAATAGCCAGTGTGATTGAGAACGGAGTACGGTTCCCAATTCAATGGAGCGAGTTTTTGAGAGAGCAATTGGTATGCTTGTTGGGCGCGAGGAGAAACCAATTGGCAGTGTGGTGAGGAAAATCCCTCATACGAATTAGTGCGTTTTCGAAATCCTAGCTTTTGGGTGGGATCGTACCAAAAGTCTGCGCGGTTGCGGTAGAATTCAAGTGCATTTGCAGGAACAAAACCAGGGGCTTCAACATAATAGAATAGGGTGTTTTTCACCATTTCTTGCTTGTGATCTGACTGCTTGGGGTAGGTTTCTCCCATCCAGGGACACCCATTGCATTCAAGGGTGTGGGGACACGGATTGTGCGTGAGGAGGGGAGCGTTTGACATAGCTAAATCGCCTCCATTACCCTTAAAATGGGGGTTTTCGTCCGCTCGTGGTATGGTCGAATTGTTGATTGAGGGACTCATTTTTTTGGTTGCCAGTGGGGTCCTGATTAAAGCCGCTTCGATGGCGGTAAAGTCCATCATTTCCCTTGCCAAAGACCTTCACTTGACGGAATTTGTGACCTCGTTTGTAATCGCGGGGTTGGTGTCTATTTTGCCAGAGTTTTTTGTGGGGGTTAATTCCGCCCTTGCCGGTGTTCCATTGGTGGGCATTGGGACGTTGATTGGAAATAACATTGTGGATTTGACATTGGTAATTGGAATCATTGCTATTTTGGGGAGAGAAATCCCCGTGCAACGAAAGGGGCACCTTTCAACGGTTCCTTTCCTCGTGGCGGTGGGTCTGCCATTGGGATTGATGTTGGATGGGAATCTTTCGCAGGTGGATGGAATATTGCTCGTGGCTGCCGCCATTATTTATTTTGGGTGGGTTTTGCAGAACCAGCCCACACCCCTGCGTGAGAAAAAAAAACCAACCGAATGGAAAAAGCTTTTTCCTGAAATGGGAAAATTTGTGGTGTTTGTGGGATTGATTTATGGGAGCGCCCATTTTGTAGTGCAGTCAGCCGTACAAATAGCCCATGGGTTTTTCTTTCCCGAGATTTTTGCAGGACTATTTTTAATTTCTATTGGAGCCGCATTGCCCGAACTTACTTTTTCCATTCAAGCCATCATGTCCCGTCACAAGAGTGTCGCGCTTGGAGACGTTTTGGGAAACGTGGCATTGGACTCCACACTATCCATTGGAGTCATGAGCATCATTCACCCATTCTCGCTGAGTTTGGACATCATTGGTCTTTCCGCCTTATTCATGGTTTTTGCTGCATTCATGCTTACCACCTATTTGGATAGTGAAAAGAAACTCACGCGAAGGGATGGAATTGCATTGATTGGACTGTTCATTGTGTTTGTGGTGGTGCAGTTAACATTGAATGCGGCGGGAGGCATTCTCTTGTCTGAGTAAAGGGTTTTCATTCCCGCAATGAGGGATTGGACCCTCCCGGATAGCATTTTAAATGATTCTTTTCTGAGTACTCAAATTAATTAGGTAAAAGGATAACACGAACGGATGGAGAGTGGGAGAGATGGATTTGCTAACATTGGTTTTGATTATTAGTTTGGCCGCGGTGGTTTATGCGGTTTTGCTTGCACGCGAAGTGTTGAATCAGTCAAAGGGTTCGGAGAAAATGCAGGAGATTGCGCGTGCCATTGAGGAAGGAGCGAATGCGTTTCTCAAACGACAATACCAGACCATTGCCCTCATTACTGCCGCCGTTGCCGTGATTATTTTTGTGGGATACACTCTTTGGGGGAAGCCCCATGAGGCATTTACTACGACTCTTTCCTTTCTTTTTGGAGCGTTCCTTTCGGCGTTATCAGGATATATTGGAATGTGGATTTCCGTCCGTGCCAATTTGCGTACCGCTGCCAGTGCCGAGCACGGGGTGAATGCTTCTCTCCGCACCGCATTGCGCGGGGGAGCGGTAAGTGGATTCATGATTGTAGCGCTTTCATTATTGGGTGTCACGCTTTTATTTTACCTATTGGGAGGAGATGCAAATGCGCGAGAAATTCCATTGCAAATTGTAGGATTTGGATTTGGAGCAAGTTTAGTGGCACTGTTCGCCCAATTGGGGGGTGGAATTTACACCAAAGCCGCGGATGTGGGAGCGGATTTGGTGGGAAAAATTGAAGCGGGAATACCCGAAGACGACCCGCGCAACCCCGCGGTTATTGCGGATTTGGTGGGAGATAATGTGGGAGATTGTGCCGGCAGAGGCGCGGATTTGTTTGAAAGTACTGCGGCGGAAAACATTGGTGCAATGATTTTGGGAGTGATTCTCTTTCCAGTGTTTGGTTTATCGGGAATATTATTCCCGTTAGTTGTGCGTGCATTTGGTCTCATTGCCAGCATGATTGGAATTACATCCGTTCACGCAAAAGAGAATGAAGCCCCAATGAAAGCGCTGAGTCGCGGATATTGGGTGACGGCCATCATTGCGGCGGTGTTATTTTATGTGGCGGTATTTTTGTTCCTGCAGGGAAACCTGTATTTTTTTGGAGCAGGAATCATTGGAATTCTGACCAGTGTTGCCATGCTGTACATTACCACGTATTACACAGAGCACGAGTACAAACCCGTGAAAGAAATTGCACAAGCCAGTGAAACCGGACCGGCAACAAACGTGATTGCGGGATTGGCCGTTGGATTGGAAACCACTGCGTTGCCCAGTATTGTGTTGGGGGGCGCACTAATTGGTTCGTATTGGTTGGGTAGCATTTCAGGAGTGGCAAACGGGGGATTGTTTGCCACCGCCATGGCTACCATGGGAATGCTTTCAACCGCCGCGTATGTGCTGGCGATGGATACGTTTGGTCCCATTTCCGATAATGCGGGTGGAATTGTGGAAATGAGCAAAGCCTCGGAAAAAATACGGAAAGTGACGGACAAGTTAGATGCGGCGGGTAACACCACCAAGGCATTGACCAAAGGGTATGCCATTGGGAGCGCGGGATTGGCCGCATTTTTGTTGTTTGGGGCGTACATGGTGGATGCTCAACTCACAAGCATT
>JAGVNS010000108.1 GCA_020053155.1 Nitrososphaerota archaeon | reverse complement strand
TTCCCATCCCTGCCAAACCCACCCCTACCCAATTCGTTATGCGTGCGTCCCGCGCACTGGCGGCGCGTTCAATGAACTCAATGGCCTCTGGAATGGTCATGAAT
Source organism: Nitrososphaerota archaeon (assembly GCA_020053155.1). Taxonomy (GTDB): domain Archaea; phylum Iainarchaeota; class Iainarchaeia; order Iainarchaeales; family VGJJ01; genus VGJJ01. Next base: position 5,678 of record JAGVNS010000108.1, on the reverse strand, counting down.
CGCTGATTTTCGGGGTGCAAATCAAACAAACAATGCGTGTGCAATCCCATTTTTTGGTTCTGTACAATCATGTCAAACGTAGAAAGGGGCTCAAATCCCTCCTGCTGAAAAACAAATGTGGTGGTGCGTCCAAAACGATACTCATCTAAACCTAAAACTCCCCGGTAATTGAAAATGGACACACCTGGAATTACGCGGTACGGAACTCTTTTCTCTTTGCACTCCATCAAAATGGATACGTGCGTTGTGGCACTGAGCGGGTTTCCAAAAACAAGTATTCCCACGTGATGGGCTTGGGCTTCCCTCACTAACTCTTCAACGTTTTTTTCCATTTGTTCTCGGTTGCGCGTTATCAATTTACGATGCAGCAGGGTTTCGAGTTGAGAGATGGTTCCCTCGCTGTATTTGGAAGTGTACGTTTCCATGTACACGCTTTCACACCGCTGAATCGCATGAAGGGCTTCAAGCGTGAGTTGTTTGGGATTCAATCCTAATCCGATGAGGTAGAGCATGGCATTCGTTCCCACACGAGACGGGTTATTATTTTCTCCCTTTACGGGGAGCAGGTTCCCATCCAAACCGTGAGGGCATCCCGGCCTCCCGTGGCCAATCCAAGTATGGCGAGGAATAGGAGGATGAATCCGTGCAGATGCGGGTCTTCTTTCTGGTATTCTTTATGCAGCCAATACAATATGAGCAGCACCAACGGAATTTTGATAAAAAAGAACGAGATGTTTCCGAACGCCCCAAACAAGAGGCGGGGAAGCACGTGCTGTTCCCCGCACTGAAAAAATTCGAGTGCCACGAACGTGGCGCTCGTATCCAATACCTGCCCCAAAAATGCGGCCTTGGCAAGGGGTGTGTCCAAAAAGTCCCAATTCACTTTTTTAGCAAGGAAAAAAACAATGGTACAAATAACTCCCGCAATCCCTACAACTGCAATTACTCCCCCCCACTCGATTGCGTTGAGAATGTGAAACAGGAGCAAAGGTGCGCTGATTAAAATTCCAAAATAAAACATGGCAGTTGGCGCGGAATATTTTGTTTTTTTTTCAATCCATTTTCCAATGAACATTCCAATCATCACTAATATGAATGTCAGAATCCAAATTCCGGGGGTGAAAATGTAAAATCCTGGGTCAAGCGGGCTGGGGCTTCGTGCGAGAATTTTTAGGTCCTCTAACACACGGAGGCTGATTCCAAATAAAATGTAGGGAAGCAGCGTTTTCAAAAACTCCCAATCGAATCTCATTTCCTTTTTCTTGAGGAAAGGGTAAATGACGTAGAATGCCGCTCCCATCAAAATGGCCCCATACGTGAGGGTGTTGATCATGTTGTATCCCGGCACGCTCGAATCAATCATGGGCCGGATAAAGTACTCATGAATGAACGAAGCAATGTCCACACCCATAAACAGGGGGATGGGAGGAGATGCTTAAAAGGTCTTTCCCAATTCCTGGTGCATGTCCACGGCCGGTGCTAAACTTCCTTCCTTTCGTGACGAGGTGAAGAAAATTCTCACTTCCAACGAGCAAAAACAGGCTATTTATTCCTTTGACGTGCTGGGCAGCATGGCCCTGCTTGAGATTCCTGATGCGTTGAAGAAGAAAAGGAAGAAAATCGCTCATGCGTTGCTGGAAACCAATCCCCGCTTGACGGGCGTGTATGAGAAGGTGGGTACCCATTCGGGGAAATACCGCATTGAAAAAATTCGCTGGATTGTGGGAAAAAAGGATTCCATTGTGGAACACAAAGAGTGGGGGTGCGTTTTCCGCGTTCACCCCGGAAAGGTTTTTTTCAATCCCCGACTCGCAACGGAAAGGCATCGCATCGCTTCCCTCATTCGGAAAAATCAGACGGTGGCGGTGTTTTTTTCGGGAGCGGGGCCGTACGCCATTGTCATCGCCAAGCACTGCAAACCCAAGCGCGTGTATGCGTTGGAATGGAACCCTTCCGCCAAACCCTTCCTTGAACAAAATCTTCGTTTCAACAAAGTGGATTTTCTGGTTATTCCCGTGTGGGGGGATGTGGCCAAAATCCATCCTCTTGAACGATGCGACCATGTAGTCATGCCTGCTCCCGACACCGCTCTCTCTCAATTACGCAGCGCCGTAAACTGGTGCAAAGCGGGGGGAATCATTCATGTTTACCTTTTTGTTTCCGGTTCAAATTTGGAAGAGGAGGCAGAGCGCCTTATTTACAACGCCATGAAGCCGCTTCGCATTCCTTGGAAAATAGAGTACACCCACAAAGTCAGCGATTATTCTCCGCGCAAGCAACAATGGTGCATCGGTCTGCGAATAGGGAAAATGAAAAAAGCCCGCGCATTTAAGAAGGCCAAAAAAATACGCTCTGCATGAAAATTGTTTTTTTAGGGCCCCCTGGTTCGGGTAAAGGAACTTATGCCCAAATGTTAACCAAGAAAGGATGGGTTCATTTTTCGATGGGTCAGGCATTGCGCCGCCACGCCAAAGAAGGGGGAAAATACGCCCAAGAAATCGATTCGCTGCTTTTGCATGGACACTTGGCTACTGATAAAATTGCTTATTTTGTATTGCGAGAGTTTCTTTCTCAAAAGTCAACCAAAAACGTTGTCTTGGACGGCTTTCCCCGGAACATGGTTCAAGCCAAAGGAACCGGGTCCATTCTGGGAAGAAAACACCCTATTTCATCTTTTATTTTTGTGGATGTTCCAGAAAAAATAATCATTGAACGACTAAAATCCCGCCGCCAATGCGAGAAGTGTGGAAAAGTGTATGGCGCGCACAACCTGCCCGTGCGTAAAGGACATTGCGATGCGGAAGGGGGAAAATTGATTTTGCGCAACGACGACAAACCCTCTGTAATCCAGGAACGATTCCGTGTGTATTGGAAAGAGACCCATCCCGTATTGGAATGGGCCTCGCATCACTATCCTGTATTCTACATCAATGGGGTGGGAAGCCCAAAGGTAGTCTTTAAACGGATTGAGAAGGTAGTATCCATATTGAAATAAGGAGTTGATTCAAATGTCGGAGCGGGGATTGTTTATTGTGGTTGAAGGGATTGATGGGTGTGGGAAATCGACCCAAGCCATGATGCTAGCAAGCTGGATTTTTTCAGAGTTTAAGGGGGTTGATTCCGTTACGCTCACGCACGAGCCCACAAACTCTAAGTTTGGAAAGAACATTTACGCCCGTCTCCAGAACAAATCCTCCGATGAATCCCAAACGGCCAAAGAGCGCATGCTCGAGCTATATGTTTTGGACCGCGAGCAGCATGTGGATACTCTCATTGCCCCCATTCTTGCGAAAAAAGGCCTGGTGATTTGTGACCGATACAAGTATTCCACCATCGCCTATCAAAGTGCACAAGGGGTTCCCATGCAACATACCATTGATGAGAATGTCGGGTTTCCGGTTCCTGATGTAACGTTGGTATTCAACATCAATCCCGAAACCTGCGTCGCACGCATGGAGAAGGCGGGAAAGAATCTGGATAAGTTCGAGAAAATAGCGTTTCTGGAAAAAGTAAAAGAGCAATACTTACGACTTCCCACTCTGCTTCCCAATGAAAAAATCCAAATCATTAATGCCAATCAATCCATTGAACAGATTCACGCGGACGTGGCAAAGGCTGTTAAACCATTATTGGACGCGTTTGTGAAGTGAACATATGAGTCGCGCAAAAGTCCACTCCATTTTGAGGCGCAATGCCCGCGTTGAGGCAGATAAAGCGTGGGAAATGAGTAAAATGCGCCGCGGAATCATTGCGCTTGCCACTTATTTTATCGTCGTTTATTTTTTAGTGTTGATTAATGCCCCCAATCCATTCCTGAATGCCCTCGTTCCCGTTTTTGGATACGTACTTTCAACATTGTCATTTCCATTCCTCAAAGAATGGTGGCTCGAAAACGTCCGCAAAAAATGATTATTGTCTGAGTGCGCCCCAAAGCATTTCATCTTTTGGGTGTATTTCAATTCCGTTTTCCGCGATGTCGAATGCGTGGACGGACTTTGAATGGTTGGTTCCCCTCATCTTGCGCACGAAAATGCTTCGGTTTGGGGGAGTAAAGTACAGTCCAACCACCCCATCCGCGACAAACTCCTCCACGCCATATGCGGAGAATTTGTATCCGATGTTGTCCCGGTTTTCCTTGGGTATTTCGCTGGTCAGGAGGGTGGTGCATCCCGTCTCTTTCAATCGGTTGGCGAATTCAAATATCATGTGGCGTAATGCCCCTCGTTTTGGAATCCATACCCCAAATGCCGTGACGGAGTCAATGACCAATCTCTTGGCGTCAATGCTGTCCACCATTTTGGTGATGATGGCCAGTTCCTTCTCTATTTGCTGTTCAATCTCTTCCGCGCTCCGCGAGTGGGTGAGGTTCAAGCGATAAATCTTCATCAAATTCTTGTCCTGCAGCGTCTTAATGTCCCAGGAGAACGACTGCATGTTCCACGTGATGTCCTTCAATCCCGTTTCAAGTGTAACATAGAGGCCGGGCTCATTGTACGAGCGCGCCCCTTCGTAAATGTACTGCATCGCGAAAATGGTCTTTCCCGCACCAGGACCCCCGCCCACGAGAATGGATGCTCCTTCAGGGATTCCCCCTTCGATGAGTTCATCAAAACCAGGTATTCCTGTAGGAACGCGTTTCATCCTGGAGAGATATTTTTGGGATTTATTAACCCATGTGCCAATGTCACCTTTAATTAGTTGGACCCGTTTTGGGGTGTATGCCCAGACGTTCCCGCTCGCGAGGTACGACCCGCGAGGAAGATGGTGATTTTGCGGGGGTGGAGGTGATTGATACCGACGTCTCATTGCAATCCTCGGACGATTTTGTAGGATTGATTGAGCAGCCCGCATGGAAAACCATTCTCATTTCCCTGGTTAAAAGCGAAAAGATGGACCCATGGAACATCGATGTAAAAGAATTGGCCAAAAAATATTTGGAGAAGATTCGTTCCCTCAACGATTCGGATTTGCGCTTGCCCGCGAATGCGATATTGGCGAGTGCCATTTTGTTGAAGTTCAAAGCGCGTGCCTTGCGCATCCCTTCATTAGAGGAAGCGAATGAGGTAGAATGGAAGGCTTTGATGACGGAAGAGCAGTTGTTAGGGGGTATGATGCCTGAATTGCTTTCCCCCAACCTTTCACGGGAGGGAAAAGTCACCCTCGACCAATTGGTGGAAAGCATTGAAGCCATTCTGGATAGAACCAAGAGCAAAGTGCAACGTGAACGGGATGGGAGAGACCGCCCCGTCTTCAATCTCCCTTTTGCCTCCATGAATTTGGAGGATAAAATGAAAGAAGTCTTTGAGATGGTCTCCTCGTTTGCGGATGAAACCGGATTGGCGCGTTTTTCAACCATGATGAAAGGTCGTTCCATAAATGAAGTCATTGAATTCTTTCTCGCCCTGCTTTTTTTGGTGAACGACCGTACACTCAATGCGTGGCAGGAAACCCTTTTTGGGGATATTTTCATTTCACGTGTAGAGAATTCAAGCTCCCTGGGGGAGTCGGCATCGGTGGCATAATTCCATTTCCATTAAATACTCCTCTTTTTTCCTCTGCGTATGAAAGACAAAAAATTGTTATCTAATGCGACCGGGAATACCGCCGGTCTGTAGGACCGGCGGATGAAAGGTCGCCGGTCTTGTTTTAGTTCTTGGACGTTTTTTGGGATTCCTGTC
>JAGVNS010000135.1 GCA_020053155.1 Nitrososphaerota archaeon | reverse complement strand
GTATCCGTTGAAAGTGTGGAAATCCAGAGTTTGGACGTTCCAAAGGAGGTTGAAGAGGCGTTTTCCAAGCGTGCGGCCGCGGAGCAGGGGAAATTGGCTCAAATCCAGCGTGCATTGGGAATGCAAGCGGAGATTGATTCCATCCGCCAAGCCGCGGAGAAGCTGGACGACAAATCCCTTGCGTATTTTTACATCAAAGCGCTGGAAGTATTGGGTCAGGGAGCCAGTACCAAGTTCATTTTTCCGCTCGAACTCACGAGTTTGATTCAATCCCTCTCCGAAAAGACCAAGAAAGCGCATTCCAAGAAGGATTTGGAGGACGTGTTCGAGCAATACGCTCCCATGATTCATGGGTTCATGCAGAAAACCGACAAAGGAAACGAAAAAGAAGTGAAAGGGAAAAAGAAGTAAAAAAGGAAGGTAAACGCGTTCATGATTCCCAAACGAGTTAGGACTTTGCTGGGTGGACAAAAACCTCGTTCTTTTCCGGGCGGCATTTCCAAAAACGAGCGACAACAGTATAAGTCAGCGCGAGGAAATTTATCGGCAAAAAAACCAATGCATTCAATTGTAGACACTCGAATATCTAAAGAAGCGGTTTTAGAATGTGCTAAGCGCCTTGCTGAAAAATACCCTTACTCGAATCGCGGGAACCATCGCGATGCATCTGAAAAAGAGAACTTTGAACAGCAACGAAGAGGGATGACCTTTTTCATTATTGATTCTGCTGTGGTAGAGGCGAGTATTCCAAAAATTTTAAGGCCTCAGATTCAACAAACATTGGCAGTTGCATATAACAATGCTATTCTTAGCGGAGATTATGCCAACGTAAAAGCTAATTTAGAACCTATTGCGAAGAAATTACACCAGTTATCAAATAAAATAAATTCAGATAATTGGTATAATATACTCAAAGCGATTGTACGTCTCAAAGATAGGTTCGAGCGTGATCCTTTATTTCCACACAGGATGAAAGACCCAGTCTATCATACCATTGTATGGTCCTGTATGACTGCGGAAGCATTTGCATTTGCAATGAAGTCCAAAACCAAAACGTAGCGACTCGATTTGAGAGCCATTTTTTTCACGCACTCAACCATAAATAGCTTTCAATCATGGCCGCGCCCCAGAGCAGGATGACCGCAATCCCAATGAGTGCGGCGGCATCCTTGGCGATGGTTCTGAATTCGTGCGTGCGGTACACTTGTTTGCTCATACTCGCGGAAATGATTCCCCCCGCGATTGCCCCGATGTAATACGCCACAATCTCGGGTATTCCATGGGGAATGAATCCTATTCCGTGGTATATCCCATACCCCAACGAAAAAATGATGGACGCGATGTCGTGCACCGGACTCATGGCCAATGCCTGCGCCGAAATCTTTCCCATCACCGTTCCAATGATGCTCGCGTTCCAGCCGATGAGAAACAACGCTCCCTCCCCAAAGAGAAAGGAGAAAAGGACCGCCAGTAAGAGGACGGTGACATTATTGGCAAAGAGGAATTGCACGACTCCCCAATAATCGGGGGGAATGCCGGTGGACCCGCCCCTTGTTCCCGTTGCCAATCCCGCTCCCGCAGCGTTTCCCGTTCCTGCTTCCTGTTCCTGCGTTTCACGCAATTGTCCAATGGCACCCAATTGGAGTTCCTGCTCAGCAAAAACACTGTCGCGCGTAGGGAATTCGGCACAAATCCCATCTCCTATGCATCGTTGGGGTTCGGTGCCTGGCAAGATGATATACCACGTCATGTACGCCAAGACCAGTCCCAGGAAGAACCAGCTATAGATGGCAATCAAGTCGAAATGCCGTTCCAAGAAGGTGGTGGGATTTCCAGGGGTTTGCGCTTCCTCATCTTCCTCTTGCATCAACGTTCGCCGGATCACGGGTTCGGCCGCAATCACGATGAATGCCAGGGTCAAAATGGATGCGGAATTAGGGAAAATGAAATAGGCCAGCCACATTCCTACAATGGCAAAGAGGAAGGCCACAATCATCATGTAGTGGGGCTTTTCCCGGGCTATGCGGGAAGGCAAAAGGGTTTCCAGGACCATGACCAACGCCAGGGTGGGGGTATTTAAAACCATTATGTACCGTTTCTTTTTGGTACGCACAATTGGTGAATGCGCTTTACCTGGAGTCTCGTTCCTATGCTCAATCCCAAACTCGTTTTTCCCGGACAACGATTGACGGTGGAAGAGGAATATGCTCCCGGCCGCAATGCGTATGTGGATGACGAGGGGAACGTGGTCGCCTCTGCTTTCGGAGAAGCCCAGTTCGATGAAGACGGGCGCGAAGTGAATGTTTCACCCAAAGGGAGGTTGCCCCACTTCTCTCTGGATGTGGGAACGATTGTCATCGGTCGCGTAACATTGGTTAAAGATGCGGTGGTCATCCTCAACATTGGGTATGCGGAAAAGGATGGGGAAAAGCGTGCCATTTACGATTCGAGCGCCGCGCTCGGGGTTGCCCGTGCCGCACGGGAATTCATCCGCTCGTTGCACGATTATTACAAAGTGGGGGATTTTGTCCGCGCCAAAGTGTCGGGAGTGACCCCCTATTCCATTGAAGTGGCCACCAATGAAAAAGGACTGGGAGTCATCCGTTCGCGCGATGAAATAGTAAAACGAAACATCGCTGGCAGCGAACGCTTACCTGAAGAAAACAACGAGAAAAAGAAAGAGGAGTGATAATGAATGGAAATAGAGTTTTTGAAAAAACAGGCCAATCACGTGGAGTTCAAGCTCATGGGAGAGACCCACACGTTCGCCAATCTGCTCAAATCCCGTCTGGTGGACGACCCCAACGTCGAATTCGTGGCCTACAAACTGGAGCATCCCATGGACAAGGACGCGTTGTTCATCCTCAAAACAAAAGGAAAGGCCGCCAAAGCCATTCTCCTGGAAGCCGCAAAGCGCGTGAAAGAAGACTTGGAAGAATTGCAGGGCGCATTGGATAAGGCGCTGAAGTAGCGAGTCGGAATATTTTTATAGGCCAATAGTGCGAGTGTTGCATGCCGCGCTCATCCCATGGAAGGCCATTTAGGGTTTCTCACCAACCTCTTACTCGGCTCCCTACGCAATCCGAATCGAATCCTGCGCAAGTTCGAGCTCAAGCGCAACGGGCAAAGGGAAGGCAACTAACACCCACTCATGAACCGGCTCCACAGACACGCCGAACGGAGCCTGTTTCCAAGCCTGCCCCGAAACCCACTGTAAGAGTAGAAGTCATCCGTGTCACGCGCGGCGAGTTGTTACACGACCCGGGCTACATGGCACTGGCTCGAAGACGTCGTGAGTTGGTTGGGAAAAAAGGGAGCGAATCTGCATTGACTGCGGTAGAGAAAGAAATGAAAAAACGCGCCTTCGTACGATAGAATATTTTCACACCCCTGCTTGTTTTTCTCGTTTCATTTGCACACCTTTTTAATGCCTCTTTTGTTTGCTTCGTAACATATGCCTATTTCTCCAAAAAAGAAAGCAAAAGAAAATGCTTCCCTGTGGTCGCGTTTAGACCCGTTCACGTACGTGGACCGGTTTCTCATGCCCACGCTCAATCCATGGAATAATGAAATCCTTTCATGGGTCATTTACATCGTTTTCTCGTTCATTTTTGCCTATGCATTATATTCCATTTTCGGCTTCATCCTGCAGACCGCTTCCCCATTGGTCATCGTGGTTTCGGGCTCCATGCTTCCCACCATGGCGCGCGGGGATGTGGTCATATTGCAGGGAATCAATGGGGAAAACGTGAATGCCCCCGAGATGGTGTTGGATGGGATTGATGTCCAGAACTCCTCGTTACGGGAATTGGCGGACTATGAAATGCAGTCGCAAGGAATATGGAAAATAACCTTCAAAGCGAATGGACAAACCATTCTCGTTCCCAAGCAAGGGAACACGGACATCATCGTGTACGTTTCCAATTACAAAGGATTGGAAATCATCCATCGTGCAGTAGTGAAGATTCGCTCTGATGGGGACTATTTTTTGCTCACGAAGGGGGATAACAACCCGAGCCTGGACCAGGATTGTGGGGAAGTTTCGGAGCTCCTTTTTCCTGATGCGCCGAGCATTCAGACTACCACCGGCAAATCCTGCCCCTCCCCATACCCCGTTCCCCTATCGGATGTCAAGGGGAAAGCCCTTTTCTGGGTCCCCTGGTTGGGATACGTCAAACTCGTCTTGGTGGATGGGTTGCAGACCTTTTTTGGGTAGGGTTTAAATCCGTCAGCCTCATACTAGGTTCAGTTGAATTTCCAAATACACCATTACAGCAGGGGTTGGTCATACTATGATGGAATTAGTGATTGAGCGCGCGGACGTATTAAAGCGAAGCGTGGACGCGATTGCCGTCTTGATTGACGAAGCCGAATTCGAGGTTTCGGAAAAGGGATTGACGTTGAAAGCCACGGACCCCTCTCAAATATCCATGGTTGATTTTGAGTTCGAGAAAAAGGCATTCAAGAAATTCCACGTGGAGGGGACGGTGCGCCTAGGATTGGACTTAGAATACCTCAATCAGGTCATGTCGCGCTCCAAACCAACGGATGAGGTCGTGTTGAAGCTGGATGACGATTCCAGCAAGCTTTCCATCACTTTCCGCGGAACCTCCACACGAACGTTTTCCGTTCCCTTGATTGATATTTCGGCAGGGGAACTGCCCAATCCTAAAATAGAGTTTGATGCAACGGTTAAAGTGAAAGCCGGGATTCTGCAGGATGCGTTAAAGGATGCGGGATTGCTTTCCACCCACCTCACATTGGGAGCTAAAATAGACGCCTTTTTCGTGCGCGCCAATTCAAGCAAAGGGGAATTGATGAATGAAACACCCAAAGGAAGCGAATCATTGCCCGATTTGAGCGTAAAAAAGGACTGCTCCTCCATGTTCCCCCTGGATTATTTGAGCGACATGCTCAAAGCCGCCAGCGTGGACACGGAGGTTACCGTCAAGCTCAAAGAAAGCGCCCCCGTAGAAATAAACTACAAAATAGGCGAAGCCAGAATGAGATACTTTTTAGCGCCCAGAATTGAAAGTGCATAGTAGTGTGGGTGAAATTCGTGGCTTCAAAAACGCCCCTTCCGAGCATTTTTATCGATCGCGATGGGACTATTGTCCAAGAACCATCGGGTCCAGCGCTGGAAGATTTCGTTGTTCTTAGTGAACGCCACCTTCCTGTTTTATCCCGCGCCCTCCACGGGCTGCAAAAACTCTCCCATCGTTTTTCCTTTTTCGTGGTGAGCAATCAGGACGGAATCAATCGTGGACAAATTTCGCGCGCAAACTATGAGAAACAAAATCGCACGCTAAAAAAGATATTCAAAAAACACGGAATAAAAGTGAGGTATTGGGCCGTTTGTCCCCACACTCCGGAAGAGAAGTGCGCGTGTCGAAAACCCTTAACGGGAATGGCGAAAGAAATAGGAAAACGCTTTGCCATTGATTGGAAGCATTCGTTCATGATTGGGGATAGAGAAACCGACATCATTTTTGGAACCAAACTTGGAATGAAAACCATTCAATTAAAATGGAATGAAAAAAGATACAAGAAAACAAAAATAAAGCCGTGGAAAAAAGCCCCCCATCTTTCCGCCGCGGCCGATGCTATTTTGAAGAAAAGTTGCAAATCCCCATTTTGATTATTTTCCTTCCTTGATTTTCTTTACAAGAATGGGTATATACGCCTCAACTAATCGGGGCGATAACTTCCTGTTTTCTTTTCGCAGGAGTTCAGAAAATGCATTGAATAATTGTTGCGTGACACCTCTTATGTCACCACCGCTTTTTGTTTGGTTTTGAACACTTGGTTGGGTGTTTGAT
>JAGVNS010000085.1 GCA_020053155.1 Nitrososphaerota archaeon | reverse complement strand
CCGACACCGAAAAAAATATGCGGTTGGAATCAGCGCCGTAATATTGGCAGGATTAGGGGGATTATTTTGGTTCCTCCAACGCCCCGTTCCCCCTTCTCCGCGAATAGGAACTCCATCAAATCGAACGGCACAAAATGGGGCACAAACTCGGGAGCCTTCTCTTCCTACCACCGAAAGGGACGGGCGCACCGAACGTATTCCCATTGAAGGAGAAGAAAAAGATCGTGTTCGCAAACCCTTGGAAGAAACCCCTATTCCCCTTCCTCAGCGACCCTTCAATTGGATCACTACTGCTGAGGAAACCGAGAGCTATAAATTTGCTTGTGCCAAGGCAAAGGAATTTGGGGTTGATTTTGGGTCAAAAAGGCCCGCGGAATTATGGAACATGTTTGGAAAAGGAAAAATTTCCAGCACCCGATTCTCTACAGGTGATTTGGACAAGGATGGGTACATTATTCGTTTTGCTCTGACAATAGAAGGAAAACACGCAGACACATTTAGATACGGTGCCGTCAAATACGAGCGGGGAAAATATGTCCTTTTTGATTCCCACCACCCCAATGGTATTCCTTTTGACAACTCATTTTCCTATCGCGTAACGATTGATGAGCAAACGTATGGGGCTTTTCCAGAAAGGACGTACTATCCCAAACCCAATAGCAACTAACCCTTTTTGTTGATTTAGCCTCTTTTTCATATTTTTTGAGGGTGCCTTTATATACATCCGGCCAAGGGTATGATTTACCAAATGGGAGTGGTTGGAGGTTGGATATGAAAGGCATCATTTTTGATTCATTTGGAAAGGTCCATTCCAGTTTGATTGGTTCGGTATCTCTCGTTATCCTCATTTTACTTTTGGGAGTTTCTCTTTTTTTTCCAAGCGTTTCGGCCGATGTACGGCCGCCCGTTGTTCCCTCTTTGTTTTGTAAGAATAAGGAAACGACCGGTGCGGGGTTTGGGGCAGGTTCTACATGTGATTTGGCTATGACCCAGGCTACTGAAGGGGCTCTCTCGGATTGCCTCGCCAATGCTGCTATTCTTCCATGTCAGCCGGTCGATGAGTGCAAGTTGAAGGAAACCATTTCGGACAGCGTAAAAATTATTCTCGACCCTTTGTTTGACCAAAATTGTTCATTTAGCGACAACACCTATGCGGCATCGGCTAGTGCTGAATGCCATACTGTTTGTGTGCCTAAGGCGGAGCCGAAATGAGGGTGAAAGGTAATGAGTTTATTCGCGTGTGAAAAAAAGGAGGAATCAACAAATGGGTTTGATTGAAAAAAAAAGAAAGGGCATGGTGGTATTTCTTTTTGTTGGGTTAATTATCGGGTCTATTTTCTATGGCCTTGCCTCCCATTCCACTAATGGGGATGTGTATGCTCTTTCTTCTTCAGGAGGAGGTCCTTCGCTGGAGGGAGGAAGGGTGTGTACCGGAAACTCGCAGGTAGGGGTTGCTGACGGAAGTGGGTCTACATGCGCCAAAGCCGTGTCCGAAGCGTCCGCCGTGGCATGGAGTGAATGCAAAGAGGCTCTTGCCAGCAAACCCCCCACTTGTACTCCATCCGATGAGTGTAAACCCTCCAAAGTGCCCCCTGTTCCTACCGCTCCACCGAGCTTCAACTGCACACTAATTAATGGAGTGTGGACTGCTACGGTTGCCATTCAGTGCCAAACCGTCTGCATTTCCGTTAAAATAGAACCAAAATCTCCCGAATCGGGGGCGCCCGTTTCAGGTCAATCAGGGGGGGTTACTCCATGATTTTTCAAAAAGCCACCCCTGCCATTCTCATGGTGCTTCTTCTCTTTGTTTCCGGCCTTTGGATGATTTCAAGCGCGGTTCCAACGACTGCGGCAGACACTTCATTGTCGTGTAAAAATTCGAGTGCAAGCGGAAGTGGCAGTGGGGTTGGGATAAATTGTGCCAGTGCCAAAGAGATGGCAGAAGCCGAGGCCATTTCCCAATGTCTTGTGGATGCCGGACTGAAACTCTGCCGTTATGATAAAGGATGTTTTTCCAAAGGGAGCGGAGACGTTTCCGTAACTAGTTCGTGTGCCCAAAAAGTAGATGGAACGTGGACAGGGAAGGCGAAAGCCACCTGCGAAAAATTCTGCGGTCCTAAACCCGAACCCAAAGCACCTATGGAACCATAAGGGAATTAAGGCGGTTCGTTTGGGACATGTACCATTACCAAAAATGGTCCAGAACCCGATGCGTATGGTGCGCTGTATAACGTTTGGTGCCAGCAGAAATGCGGGTAAACTTTATATTCAGTGAATGGGTTTGTCCGGTTATATGGTAAAAAGACGCCCCCAACAAAGTCGTTATGCTATACGAAAAGTCCCTGCGCGTGAACGTTTTGCGCGGGGTTTTGCGAGCGGAATGTCAATTGGTTTTACTCCCCTGCAATCCTTCAGGCGCCTTTTAGCTTCCAAAAAATCCCCGGTTGAATTCCTTGCCTTTTTAGAGAGAAACCCCCATTTGCTCCCTGCCCGCCAAAATCGAACCGGGTGGGGAAAAATATATCATGCTCGTGTCCTATTACTGCTTGATCGAAAAGCGAAGCCTGCCCAACAACTTATGGCGATGCATGGGGAAATACGCGAGGCGGCTGAAAAATCCCTAATAAAAGGCAATATGGACGCTTTCAATCGTTGGAAGAAAGAGAGCATCCAAGAAATAAAGTCACTGCGTGCTTCCCTTTCCTAATTGTTGCGTGACACCTCTTATGTCACCACCGCTTTTTGTTTGTTTTTGAATACTTGGTTGGGTGTTTGATAATTTAAACTTGTATGTGGCGTTCGGTTGT
>JAGVNS010000089.1 GCA_020053155.1 Nitrososphaerota archaeon | reverse complement strand
CGAGCAACACTACACAACTACTCAGCCAACCACATGACCAACTGAATTATGTCCCAGAGTGTTTTGGGCGGCCTTAAAACTTCACAAATTCTTTGAACTCGTTATAGCGGGATTCAATGTCACGCATGGAGAGGGTTTTGAGTTTCTCCACTGAAAATCCTTCCGCATTGTACGAAGCCACGCACGAGGCATACACAATGGCTTTTCTCCAATTCGCCTCTGAAAAATCCCCTGTTTTGGCGAGGTATCCAATAAGCGTTCCCCCAAACGAATCGCCTGAACCCGTTGGGTCGCGAATGTTTTCGAGCGGGTATCCCGGGCATGCAAAATAGTTTTTTTCAGTAAATGCAATGCACCCGTGTTCCCCTTTTTTGATGATGGCCATTTTCATGTCTCGTTTGAGTATTTCTTTAGCGGCCTTTGTAAGATTGGGCGTTTGGAATAATTGCCTGGCTTCAAGCTCATTCATGAGACAGACATCCGCTTTTTTTACCACTTCCAATACTTTCTCTCGATAGGTACTTATCCAAATATTCATGGTGTCTGCAATCACCAGTTTGGGTCTCTTTTCCATTTGGGAGAGAATGTTCAGTTGTAACATGGGGTCAATGTTTCCCAAGAAAAGAAAGTCGGCCGTTTTGTATTCATCGGGAAGTTTGGGGTGAAAATTGGTAATGACGTTCAATTCCGTGTTGATTGTTTTGGCATCGTTCAAATCAAATCCATATTCTCCACTCCACCGGAACGTTTTCTGTCCTTTTTTTACTTCAATCCCGTTTGTGTCAATGCTATGGGATTGAAACAATTCCAAATGGGGTTGAGGGAAGTCTTCCCCCACAACACTTACGATGCCGGTGCAGGAAAACAAAGAACACGCAAGGGCTGCAAACGAAGCCGAGCCTCCCAACACCCCTTTCACTTCCCCAAAGGGTGTTTTGACGTTGTCGATGCCGATGGAACCTGCTACAACCACTTGGGGGGCAGAATTGGTCATTTTCGTTTCTCCGTTTCACCCTGCGCCATTACAACACGATTTCGTCTTCCGACCGCCAAGCCGGGTCAACAATGCAAAGGAAAACCAGGTCGTTTTTTCCTGTATTTTTTATTTTTTGTTTGGCGTGAGGGGGAATGTAAATCGCCCGTCCTTCTTCCACTTCCGCCGTCTCATTATCGATGTGCATAACCCCCTTTCCCTGTAAAATATAGTATACTTCGGACGTTTTCAACATATGATCTTGCGTAATTTGACCAGGGGTAACAATGGCATGAGCTAAGCTATATCGTAACTCCATTTTTTCTTTTAAGGGATTAAAAAGCTCGCAGAGAATGGTTTTATCTCCTGCGACGAAGGATTTCAGTTTCTTCAAATCCCGGACAAACATACCACGAAAGCGGGCTGAAGAAGTTAAAATGCTATCCCTCAATTGTTCCGATGCAGCGACCGGGAATCGAACCCGGACCGCGACCTTGGGAAGGTCGAATCATGCCACTAGACTATCGCTGCTTACTTGAACTTTTCGTTGAATAGGCTTTAATAGCTGGCCCTTCAGCTAAAACTTTTTTGGTGCCGCAGAAAGCACTATTTTAGTTCTCGAGTGGGGAGTCTGGTGGCAGCTATTACCTTTTTTTCAGGAGATTTTGAATGGCTTCTCGACTTTCGGCAATGTTTCGTCGACAGATTCCCATTTCATCAATTATTCTTTCGGGTGCCCAATTGCTAAAGGTAGTTCCGTAGAGTTGGTATAGCTTGTATTGGTGTGAAAGCCAGCTGTTGATTTCAATCCACATGTTGAGGGAAGTTTCGTGTAAATTGAGGAGCGCTCCTCTCGTGACCTTCCCTTCTGCCCTTTCTTTTTCAAGTTTTCTTCGTGCGTCTTGGGTGAGTTCCCTAGCATTAGCCATGGGTGGAAATCGTTGCTTCCACTTTCCTACCTCTTCAACAGGGTTTCCATTTCCCGCGATGAGTTGGTTGAGTCGGTTTCTTGTTCTGCGTGTTTCTTTTTCGGCACGAGCTAATTTTTGGTCTATTTGGTCCTGTTCCGCTCGGAGGGAGACCAGTTCATCCAATTCTTCTTTGAATCCAAAGTTGAATCGTTGCAAAAACAATCGTCTCGCTTCGATGGCAACGGCTTGTATCCGCAAAAAGTCTTCCACTACCGTGCAGTAGGTCAGTGCTCTTTTGTTTATTTCAATAATGTCTTTTATGGTGAAACGTTTTGGTTTGGGCAATTTGGTTAGCTTCTCCGCAACTGCCTTGTGTATCATGATTTCTTTTAATATGTCGTCTAACCATTTTGCGCCTCGTAACCATCGTTTTCCTATTATCTGAGAGATGAGCATTTCGTACTCTCTCGGTCGGTACGGGCGCTTTTTTCCCTGTCGTTCAACAAATAACGTGCTAGGGGGCTCTTCAGCGCGTTCTTTGGCATAACTGCGCGCCTGCATGTACCAGGATGTGAGAACGTTCTTCAAGGATGGGCGTGTTTCTACTTTTTTTTGCTGGCCACCTTCATCTAAAAATTGGGGGCTTCGGTACAACTTTCGCAGAATAGCTTTTTTGAAAACAGAATCAAACTTAAACATCCACCTTCTTCGCAGGGCTTCTTCTCTCGGTTCAACTTCGAACGTTTTGGGGGGGTGGTGCGTCCCGCTAATCTCTCCCCCTTTGAAGTGATAGCACACTCTCTTTGGACCAGCCATGCTGGTTTGGTGCTTTTTGATTATTAAAAGGCCCTTGCTTCAAACAATGGGGTTTCTTGCTCTAAAAGAAGGGTTAATTTTTGGCAGAATGGTATACGGCCATAAGCGCGTCTACCCGGTCGGTTTTTTCCCACGTAAACTCGGGCTCGTTTCTCCCAAAGTGTCCATATGAGGCCGTTTTTTGATAAATGGGCCGGCGCAATTTGAGCGTGTCAATAATTCCTTTTGGGGTTAATGGAAATACTTTTCGAATGGCGTTTGAAAGGTCTTCGTCTGACCCTTTTCCCGTGTCAAACGTGTTCACGTACACGCTCACGGGTTCCGCCACTCCAATCGCATACGCGAGTTGCACTTCGCATGCTTCCGCGAGTTTTGCGGCTACCACGTTTTTAGCGATGTATCGCGCCATGTACGCGGCCGAGCGGTCCACTTTTGTGGGGTCTTTACCCGAAAATGAGCCCCCTCCATGTGGTGCATACCCCCCATACGTGTCCACGATTATTTTTCTTCCCGTCAATCCTGAATCCGCCACCGGTCCCCCTATTTCAAAGCTTCCCGTTGGATTCACGAATATTTTTGTTGTTGAGTCCATCCATTTTCCGCAAACAGGTTTAATGATTTCTTCAATGACCGTTTTTCGAATCGTTTCATAGGGGATTCCTTTTCGGTGATGCGTGCTCACCACAATCGCATCCGCCCTTTTGGGTCGGCCATTTTCGTATTGTATAGTTACTTGGCTTTTTCCGTCCGGAAGCAACCAGACAATTTCTTTTTTCTTTCGCTTTTGGGCCAATCGTTGCGTGAGTTGGTGGGCCAACGTAATGGGTAACGGCATTAGTTCCGGTGTCTCATTGCACGCATATCCAAACATGAGTCCTTGGTCTCCTGCTCCCTGTTCTTTATGCAATCCTTCTCCTTCATTTACTCCTTGAGCAATGTTGGGGCTCTGTTCCGAAATGGCAAGCAAAACCGCACACGTGTTTCCGTCAAATCCTGCGTCGGGGCCATCGTACCCAATCTTTACAATCGCGTCGCGTGCTACGCGCTGAAAATCAATGTAGGCGGAGGTAGTGAGTTCTCCTGCCAATAAAACAAATCCTGTTTTGGCTAGACATTCAATAGCCACCCGTCCGTAAGGGTCTTTTTCTAAAACAGCGTCCACACAGGCATCAGAAATTTGGTCACACGCTTTATCAGGGTGACCTTCGGTCACCGATTCGGATGTGAATAGAAAGTTTCCTTTTTTCATTTTTTATTTCCCTCGAGTGATTATCATAGAAACAGGATTAAATATGGCTCTGGTTCAACGCTCCTATTGATAGGTGCCAGATGCGGGAGCCGGGGGTCGAACCCGAGCTCCGACCTTGGCAAGGTCGAGTACTACCACTATACTACTCCCGCAATATCTGCACCAAAATCCGCCCAAGACGTTTTTTAAGGGCGTCTTTTGCGTCGCATCCTATTGCGGTCGCGTTTGGTAGTTGGTCTTCCCTGCGGGGCAAATGTTCCGTGGGGTTTTTGGGGGGTTCCCAATAAATGATCAAAAATTTTAGTGGCGTTCGGGTTGTGCGGACGGGGGGGAGTTTTTCGTTGAATCATTCGGTCGCGCGTCCGGATGATGGCAATGGCGGCATTTTCCAGCACTCGTCGTGCCGCAAATTTTTGAGGGTTAGTCATTGCGAGTTGCATGAGTTCATAGGATTCTTTGAGGGCTTTTTCGGGAAGCTCCACTCCTGTGCTGGTCAGGTTGGACTGAACCATTTCAAGAGTGGGGAAGATAGAACGGATGCTTCCCCTGCGACTGAGGAAGTATAACAATTCCACGGTGTGGGTTATCACAGTCAATACTGGTAAATCCCTGTCATGCATGGAGACATTTCATTCCATTCCAGCATTTAAGGATTTTGGATTTTTTCAGGCGAATCATTATGCTATTGCGGTTTTGGGAGCCCTTTTCCTTTAACCGTTTTCGTCTTTTTTTTCTTTTTTCATTTTTTCCAATTGTTTTTGAAGATTGTGTTTAATCATGCTGTTTTTGGTCGCGGCAATCAACTCTTCGAGATGGTCGGGAGTTGCTTCAATGGGTTGAAAGTATAATTCTCCACCCGGACCTTCCATCAGCACTTCAATGATGACCGGTTTTTCTTTTTTTTGAATGGTTTCGCTCATCGTCG
The DNA here is from genome assembly GCA_020053155.1 of Nitrososphaerota archaeon. Taxonomy (GTDB): domain Archaea; phylum Iainarchaeota; class Iainarchaeia; order Iainarchaeales; family VGJJ01; genus VGJJ01. Next base: position 9,314 of record JAGVNS010000089.1, on the reverse strand, counting down.
CCTTCGAGGCCTGCCGGACGGTCCACGCACAATATGGGGGGTAAATCCTTCATCCTGTCGAGAGCCTTGAACAGCGCGCTGGGGATTTTGCCATGCGGCACGTCCCTGTCTTGGAGTGTGTGACAATTTTTCAACTTGTTCACGAACACGTTGTAGGATTTGGGGGTCGGACAATTGTCGCCGCAATGCCGTGGCATATGAAGATCTTTCCGGCGTCTCTTTCAGTAAACGAAAAAGGGCAGCCCTAAATTTTTCGTTTGGTATGATTCCCTGCTGGAAGAACATCGCTAAATCTTCTGCTGCTCTGTGGTCCATCGTCTGAGCTCTTTGCTCTTTTCCCGTGTCCGCTTTTTTTTGGAGAATGGCGTGTGCTTGCCTAACCATTCCTTCCTTGGTGGCAGATGGTCTCCTCCGTGCCATCATTCGTTTTTGGGATGCCTGATAAAATTCTCCCTCACGTGCGGGAAGTTGTCCCACGGTTGTAGGATTTTGGATGGCGTTCACCAATGTGCGGTGGATGTGTTGCACGTGTTCGAGCCCCATCTGTGATTGGCCGATTTTGGTGAGGTTGTTCTTGGACAAGAAACGCCAGACCGAATCAGGAGATGGCATCACCGCCATTATTTTTTGAGGGGTCACGCGTCCAGTTACTGGTACCGCTAATGCCATGAGTTCAATAGTGTGTGTGACCAGAGAGATAGCGGTTCGCATTTCAAGGTAAGGGGCATTCATTCTTTACCTTTCTTTTTTTGGATATAAAAAAGAATCTTTATGTGATTATTGATTATTTGCGTCACTTAGTCATGGTCATAGGCAGAGAGTCGCAACCTTTTTTCCTAAAAGGTTGATTAAAAAACGAGTTATGGCGTTCAAGGCCATAACTCTATACCAAGTGGCCTATGGATGTATGGCCTTGGGCAGAGTCGAACCGGCCGCAACCTTTTTTCCAAAAAGCTTGACCAAAAAAAGAGTTATGGCAATACGCCATGACTCTACGCCGAGTGGTCTATATGGATGATGGCCCTGGGCAGAGTCGAACTGCCGCCCAATCCGTGTAAGGGACTTATCCTAGCCGTTAGACCACAGGGCCGTTTCGTCCGGCCACACCGAAGGACTACATGGCGGGATTTTCAATCCCGCAGTGGGCCGGTTCTATCAAACTCTCCAATATGGGGTTAAAAGCCCGCTCCTGGGGGTTAGGGATATGTCCGATGTTCCACTCTCTGAAATGGTCACGTTTTCTCCCAACAAGAACATTCCCATTCATCGCTGGTTTTACTACCGAGAAGGGTATTCTAAGGCATTCGTAGAATGGTGCATTCAAAACTATAAATTAAAAGGACCGATTCTCGACCCCTTTTGCGGGGTTGGCACCACCTTGTTAGCCTGCAAGGAAAACAAAATAGACTCGTCAGGGTGTGATGTTTCTCCACTCGCACGATTTGTTTCAGAGGTTAAAACAAGAGATTATGATTTAGATGAAATTCAAACCGAATTTTCAGCTCTCAAAAAAACTGAATTTGATTTTCCACGTGAAGGAAGAGTAGAGAGTTGGGTGGCGAAGCGCTTTCACCCCCAAACGTTTCGGGAATTGCTCATAATTAAAAAATTCTTGGACCATGCGTACAAAAAGAATCCATTGCACGATTTGGCCTTGCTGGCATTGATTGATTCTACCCTGCGCGCGAGCAATGTGGAGAGAATGGGAGCGAGTTTACGTCGTACGACCAAAGAATACAAGCCCATCAAGAAATTCTGGTTGCAAAAATTGGAATTCATGATGAAAGATTTGAAAAAAGCGCACATTCTTGGACACATTCCTGTTATTTTGGAAGATGATGCTCGATTATTGAAGCGCGTGAAGAGCGAATCCATCGGCTCCATTATTACCTCTCCCCCTTACCTAAACAAAATTGAATACGTGAGTGCATACAAGCTTGAGCTGGCGTTATTTTTTGATGAACCCAAAACGCAACTGCGTTCGTTTGTGGGGGAAGAAATGCGAAACTCAAGCGGCGAGTCGGATTTGCCTATTGTGGATGCGTATTTGAAAGACATGGAAAAAGTCTTGCATCAACTTTATCGCGTTTTACTCCCAAATGGAAAGGCTGTTATTAATGTGGCGGGGGGGGCATTTCCGGACCGCATAGTCAAGAGCGATGACATGCTCATCGAAAAAGCCACTGAATTTGGTTTTGAATTGGAAGACAATATTGTGGCACGTACCATCGATGCGTACCAGCGCCACTCGGGGTTTGTGGGGAAAGTAAATGAAAGGGTTTTCGTGGTGAAAAAACCAGCGTAGTCATTTAAAGTGCAAATTGCTTTTTCTCTTCATGGATTTTTTACCCACACGAACACGCATTTGTTTGGATTTTGACGGAGTTTTATCGGAGTATCACGGAAACTACCGTGGCCCCCACATTCATGGGAAACCCCTTCCGGGCGTGAAGCGTTTTTTACAAAAGCTAAAGGATGCCGACATCGAAATAGTGGTGCTTACTACCAAGGATTCTCACCCCTCCATTCGAAAGTGGTTTAAAAAATACGATTTGCTTTTGCCAGATGGAATCACCAGCCACAAAGTTCCGGCTTCGGCTTATGTGGATGATCGAGCGGTCTATTTTGACGGAAATTTTAATCATTTAACTAAAAAACTCGGCCGATTTCACGTGCATTGGAGAAACAAGCGCCCGTTCAAAATGTTAGGGAAAAAATAAGAAAAAAGAGAAGACCGGTCTCCCGGTCTCTCCATTATTACATCTTCATCATGGTTCCCAATCCCAGTAATGCGAGATAGACTCCAACAATCGTCCATCCACTGAACCATGCCTCGGAATACAATCCGAGTCCCTGAATCAGGAAGATGATTCCAAACAGTCCCGTAATCTTGCTGCACTTCCCACAGAGGTGCAATCCGCATGCCATATTGTGTTCGTCTTTTGCCATAGTTTTTCTCTCTCCTTTGCCGTCTCCGGCGCGTTAGATAGGCCAGATTACCCTGCAATATAAACAATCCTCTCGATTCTTTGACAATTGACGGGAAAAAGCGTTAATGTCCGGCGTTTGACGTTTTGAATTTTTCTCTTAATTTACTTTGTTTTGAACCTTTCCTTCCAGAAAGCCCGTCATGTTTTGGAGAAAAATTTTCTGGCGCAGGGCGTGCGCTTCTTTTGTTTTGTAGGTGAGACGCGGATAAATGGTATATCCCTCGTATTGTTTCAATCGTTCACTTGTTTCCGCATTTTGTGGAGAGTTTACTGCCGCATAGGTGATGTAATGGAGTTCGTTTTCCAATAACCTTTTTTCGAGCGCTTTACTGTCAAGCAACGCGAGATTGCAGGTGTTTACCATCACGGCGCTCTTTTTTATCGAATTAATTCTTTTCGAGTTGAGGATTCCTTCCGTGTCACTGTTCGATGCAAGGTGGATGGAAATGAAATCGCTCTTTTGCAGCAATTGATCTAATTCTTCGTAGCGTATTCCCCTCTTTTCCATTTCGGGCTTTCGGTTTCGCGACCAATACAATACATCACACTCAAAACCCTTTGCGATAATGGCGGTTTTCGTTCCGATTTGTCCCAATCCGATAACCCCGAACGTTTTTCCCGTGAGTTCACTCCCATTGAACGTTTCATCCGCATACTTTCCTTCTCCTGCTTCCTTTTTGGCCCGGGATAATTCGCGAATATTCTCCAATATCGCCCCAAAAACAAATTCGGCAACGGCGTTGGTGCTATACCCTTGTACGTTTGTAACTACTATTCCTTTTTGTTTGGTGTAAGTCAAATCTATTTTGTTGAAACTGGTGACAAGGGAGCCAATGTATTTCAGATTGGGTGCTTGATCCATCATATCTTTGGTTATGGACATTCCAAGCGGGACAAGAAGGCTATCCATCGTTTTGAGGTCCGACGAATCGAGAGTGGAAAACGCCTGGACACTCTTGAAATCATTTGAAAGACGTTGTATTTTGCCCCAACAGTCCTCATCCAATTTGCTTCGTTCAATTCCAATTGCCACCGTTTTCTCAAATTTCATAATTCACTCCTTGTTTTCGATTTCTGTCTCTAATCGTGAAATAAAATCACTCAATTTTAACCCGTTTTCCTGCTTTTCTTCGCGCGTACGGATGCTGATAGTTTTGGCTTCCTCTTCCTTTCCGCCTACAATCACCATGTAAGGAACTTTTTCAAGTTGGGCGTTGCGGATACGATAGTTTAGTGTTTGGTCGGTGGAATCCAACTCCGTGCGTATTCCGTTTTGTTTCAATTCCGAAAACACTTTTTCTCCATACGCGCGGAATTTTTCACTCAATGGGAGCACTTTCACTTGCACGGGGCTCAACCATAAAGGGAACTTTCCCATGGTTTGTTCAAGCAAAAAAGCGATGAATCGTTCATAGCTTCCCAATATGGCGCGGTGGACGCAGGTTGGAATCGCTGGTTTGTCATTTTCATCAATGTAGCTTAGTCCCATTCGCTTGGGTACCATGATATCCACTTGCACGGTGGCAATGGTGTCTTCTTTCCCTTTGATGTTCCGTGCCTGTATGTCGATTTTTGGGCCGTAGAATGCGGCCTCGTCCCTGGTTTCCACGTATTCTTTTCCAATCCGCTTCATGGCATTTCGCAGAGACTCAGCGGCATCCATCCACCTTTTTTCATCTCCCGAATACTTCTCCGGATGTCCTTCGAAGTCAGGGAGGGAGAGGCGGAACCAGTAATTTTTTACTCCAAAAAATTCGTAGAGACGCATGTTCATTTGTAAGACGGAGACAACCTCGTCCTCAACTTGGGTGGGTGTACAATAGTTATGGGAATCGTTCTGCGTGAATCCTCTCGCGCGGATGATCCCATACATGGTGCCGCTCAATTCAAATCGGTAAACGGTTCCTGCTTCGGCAAGGCGCAGGGGTAATTGTTTATAGCTTTGCACCATCTCCGCAAAAATTTTGTGGTGGTGAGGGCAGTTCATGGGCTTAAGGTAATAATTCTCTCCCTCAATCTCGATGGGGGCGTACATGCTGTCCTTGTAATAGGGAATGTGTCCCGTCTGTCGGAAGACATTTTCCTTGGCAATGTGGGGGGTGCGCACGTACCGGTATCCTTCTTTTTCTTCTTCCTTACGCATGAACTCTTGGAGCGTATGCAACAATTGTTCCCCATTTGGCAGCCACAATGGAAGGCCCATTCCCACGTCCTCGTTGAAAGTAAATATTTTCATTTCTTTTCCAATTTTTCGATGATCGCGGGCTTCGCGTTCTTCCAACATCTTCAAATGTTCATCCAATTCTTTTTGGGTTTGGAAACTAATTCCATAAATCCGTTGCAATTGCTTGTTTTTGGCATCCCCTCTCCAGTATGCCCCCGAAATCCGCAGCAGTTTTATCGCGCCGATTTTTCCCGTGGAAGTGACGTGTGGTCCAGTGCACAAGTCAGTAAAATTTCCCTCCTCATACAAGGAGACTATTTTATCCTCTAATTCACTCAATATTTCAACTTTGTAGGGATTTTTTTGTTTTTCAAAATAACGAATAGCTTCTTCACGCTTCATTTCAATGCGCTTAACGGGAAAATCCTTTTTGGCTAATTCTTTCATTTTTTCTTCTATTTTTTGTAAATCCCCTGGAGTAAAGCTTCGTTCAAAATCGATGTCGTAGTAAAAACCTTCTTCGATGGCTGGACCAATGGTTATTTTTGCGCTTGGAAACAATTCCTGGATGGCATACGCCATAAGGTGGGAAGTGGAGTGCCAATAGGTCTCCTTCCCTTCATTGGAGGCAAACGTAAAGACTTTGAATTTGGCATCCTTTTCTATTTTTTTGGTTAAATCAACGAGTACTCCATTCAAACTCGCTGCAATGGCATCTTTGGCTAAGCGTGCTCCTATTTTCTGCACTGCCTCTACTACCATTTGTCCTTTCACTACTTGCAACTGTTTTCCATCCGGGAGGATTAAATGAATGGTCTCGGGCATGCTCCCATTAGGCAGGGAATGGTTTAAATGGCGCAAGGTGAAGGTTCGCGGCATTTTATAATACGCGGTATAACACTGTTTTTCGCTTGCCTCTTCCGGCCTCCGCAAGTACTCCTTTTTTAATGAGCGAATCGATCCACCTGCTGGCCGATTCTGGTCGTGGGTATCCGCTTATTCTTCGTAGTTGGCGCTGTGTCACTATTTTTCCTTTATTTATTTTCATAAATGCGTTAAAGTCGAGGGGTGATATTTTCCGGTAAAGCTTATTCAATGCTTCTTCCTCCATTTGCTGTACTCGCTGGTGTGAAATATTCAGGATATCCCCTATTTCTTCTTGTGGTTTACCATATTCATACCGCCACCGAAGGATTTCTTTTTCGCGATCGTTTAGGTTCGCAGCACCGATTATTTCTTCGAATTCACTGCGGTCTCTTTTGGGAACTGGAAACGCGTCTATCTGTTCAAATAGGAGGGTCACCCGACTGCTATTCGAAAATCTACCCGGATAGTCGCGTTGACGAACAAACTGTTGTTCAAAGCCAATGTGGTCCGGGTTGAACGCCCGGTGTAAATTTCCTATTGCTCCACGAACTCCATATCGCGCTATTCCATCTATAAAAAACCGATATTGCCGACTAAGCATTTGAGAATAGAGCATTTCGAACGAGAGAAGGGAATCCGGATTTTTCGCAAAGTATTTTTTTATGGATAACCTGGCACGATTGTCAAAAAAATCCTTTAGAATCTGCATGGCCTCCCCGTGCATAGCGGGTGATTTGGACTGGAACATTTGCATGAACGCACTTTCCGTCAGAGCGGGAGTTTTCACGATTCGACCTCCACGTATTCGATACCCTTTGCCTCTCCAAATACCATAGGTTAACCTATTTTTTGGTTTCCCAAACCACTTAGGAGGTTCGTGCAGTTGTTGGAGTAATGAAATTGGTTTAGCTTTTGGTCGCGCCCTGTTTGCCGTTCTCTTGATTTCCATCGGCGTGCGCGCGGCCGGGCTTCGGATTTGTATCCTTCTCATGCGGGCGGGGGCGGGCATGCGGAAGATACCACAAGCCCCTATTTATTTTGGCGGTTTGTCGAACAAGGATTCAAAAGCCCTTTTCGCCGTATTCCATCATGGAGCCCGTAAAGCCTTCCCCCGAAACCTGCGTCAAGTGCAGAGGCCGTTTATGGTGCGGTCCCACGTGTTGGATTCTGGAGAAATATGAAGTGAAGCAGAAGTCCGTTTCCCAAATGAAAGAAAAATCCTTTGCTGGAAGCTCCCCTCCCTCCATTTTTGTTTCCCATTATGGGTATCCCAAAGTCAAAATCGCCCCCATGTCCCCTACGCAGTATTTGAATGAGGATCAGGCGGACTTGCTGGACAATCCCGAGCGCTGGTTTGGGAAAAGTTTGGAGGAATTGGTGGGGTATCGTTCCCAACTCGTAAGAAGTAACATGCCCATTACTATTCACGCGGCCAAAGACCCTTCCAACGAACTCCAAAAAATACAAGAAATTGCCATGGCTTCGAAAAAAGTGGATGTGGAAGTGGAATTAACTAAAACCCCCACCAATTCGCTCGAGTTTTCCCACGATGCACCCCCCATGGGTCCCCAAGCGCCCATGAAATCGTTTGATTTGCAGGAGAATCCAAAAATTCCGGATAAGGTGGAATATTTGGTGGGTGACCGTCATGCCAAAGCTGCAACGGCGATGAGTGAACTGTATGATCATGACATTTCTATTTATCATTTGTCTAAACTCCTTTCAGCAGGAACGCTTGGCGAAAAGGAAAATAGGAAACTTGTCCCGAGTAGGTGGTCGTTGACGGCGAGTCAGGACACGATTGGAAAAAAGTTAGTTGATACGATTAGGGATTTCCCAAGTATCGATAGTCATCAACTTTATGAATCACATTTTTTGGATAACCATTTTTTCGTTTTGTTTTTGCCACGAGAATGGGGGTATGACATCATGGAGGCATATCGGCCAGGATCATTTTGGGCTCAGGAGATGAAAGAGGTCCACATGTCCTGCGATAATGAGTTCTATGATGGAAGGAAGAACTATGCCGAGAATGTAGCAGGAGGATACTATGCGGTAAAGCTGGCTGTAGCTGAGAAATTAATTGAAATGAAAAGACAAGCTTCAGTAATTGTTTTTCGTGAAATAGGCCCAGGCTATCAAGTCCCTACTGGGGTTTGGCAATGTGTGGAAAATGTGAGAAATGCGATGAAGCAGACACCCGAACTGTTCGATTCATTAGAAGTAGCACTGAAAACGCTTGAATTGAAGTTAGTCATACCTATGAGTCAATGGAAGAAAAACAGCAAAATGCTAGACAGGATTTATCATCAGAAGAGGTTGATGGATTTCTTTTAGTGCATCTCTTTTTGGAAGAACCCACTCTTCGATTTTCGGGTTATAAGAATATACTTCTCGAACGGTTGTTCCAAAAGATTTCTTTGGTTCAAATCTTTCCCGTTTAACAGTAATCATCTTCGTTTCTTTTAGTATATCTAAATGGTGACGCAAAGAATGCCCCCATCTTCCACCATAACTTTTCAACCATTTTTCGGACGCTAGCGCGTCTGCGATTTTATACCGATGTCCTTCGTTCATCTTCTTGATAACGGACATTACCTCCGCAGTAATGACCTTGTTGGAACTATTTTTGGGATAAACTTTTGTTAATATTTTTATTGCCTCCTCGAATGAATTTACTTTGGCGGTATAACCGAAGGCATAGTCATTTAGCTTATACCATTTTTCTGTGTCGGGTTCGAACAGCTGGATCCATTTTTTAGCATTCTCACTGGATAAGCGACCACTCCAAAACCTCCAATACGTTGACGATGGTTTTTCACTTATTACAAAAGGGATGTTATTTTCTTGTACTATGCTTGCTAAATCGTTTCTGAACTTTTTGCTTAAGACACACAAGGATACGTCTCTTGCCGCTCCAAGGCCTGATTCAAAGCCCATAGCGCCTATCGCAAAACTTTTTCTAAACTCCTTACATGAATCTTTGATTATTTCAGGCACCCCCGTTGTTTCAAACTTTTTTCCATTTGGGAACTTGAAGAATTTATTTAAATAGCGTGCAAATATTTTATTATGGAAGCGAATCGCCCATTCATTTTCACTCTTCGGGTGAATCTCCATATCTAGATTGAATTCTAGATTAATCCACTTCTGAAATGCTACAAGATTTAGTCTATCTCCATCTGTAATACAAAAGAGGGGTTTGATTATCCCTTTGTTTTTGGCTAATGTTTCTTTTTCACGCGTTTTTTTGGCGTGAATTCGTGCCCGTTCTTCTCTTTTTTGATTCGATT
>JAGVNS010000096.1 GCA_020053155.1 Nitrososphaerota archaeon | reverse complement strand
TACTTTGGCAAACCGTGCAATGGGTTCAATGGCAATGTCGTGGTTTCCTTTGACAATAATAATTTTTTCCGTGTGCGGGGAAAGAAGTTCCAACAAATCAATGACTTCTCTCCACTCCTGATTCGTGGCTTTTCCAAACCCGTGTTTGATGTCCCCATTCAGAATGATTTGTGAAATGTGTTTGTTTTGTTCGAATACTTTTTGCAAATGCTGTTTAACTTCGCGATAATTAAAACGGGGAACAAACACCCCTTGATTGTTGTAATGTTCTTCCAATCCCAACTGCAAATCGGACAAAATGAGGCAATCATCGGAGGGGATGTACAAAGCCAAGTCCAGTGATTGAAAACCGGGAATTATTTCAATCGGCAGGATGGGGGGTTGTTCTTTTTTTTCAGGCATTTTGTTCAACATGCTGCATGACTTTTTCGTGCATGCGCTTGATAAAGGTGAGCCGGTCCTCGATGTGCATAACATCATAATGCCCCTGCGCCACGAGGTTAAATGAGAAGGGAGAAAATGTTTCTAATGGCATTATTTTGATTCCAATCATTCCCTGCTCAATCGCCGTGACTATTTCTTTGGCATGGGGCAAATCCATCAAATCTTCCATTACTTCCCTTCGTGCTTCGCGCAGAATGGGAAAGTTTTCATCTATTCGTTGCACAGCCGAAAGGAGCAGGCGCGAGGACATTTGCTGTCTCCCCACACTCTTCGTGCGTCCCATGTACGTGCGCAGAATCATGAGGGAGCGTGTGGCGCAATGCCTAAATCTCCGCCTCAGCACTTCCGAGCTCCTCAATGCCACTTTCATTATTTTGGGCAGTTCCCAGGAGTGAACCATGCGGATGAGCTTTTCCGGAGAAACCTTTCCCCCAAATCTAAGCACAAACCCATTGTCTCCAAGCAAGATGTCCACGTCCTGGTGGGTCATTCTCCCAAGCGCATACGCATACCCTCGCGATAAGGCGTCATTCACGCGTCTTCCAAAAAGTGTGTGAAAAACAAAATTAGTCATCCCTTCCTCTTTCACGTGCTCCAGCAAAATGAGTCCGTGCCGGGGTATTTCGGCATATTTGTATTGCTGCCAAAAGTATTCATAAATGGCATTGCTGGCATTTTTGTCCACATACAAATAATCGTCCACAAATTTCATGATTTCCCCTTTTGTTTTTTTAGCTGCAAACTTTTCGTGCATCAATCGCCTGAATTTTTGTATTTCAAGCGCCAAATCATATGAAAGGGGGAGCATTTCCGATATCCAGGAAGGAACGGTGGGTATTTTTCCCGTTGCACCCTTTGCTTGCACCGTCATTCCCCGCGCAAATTGAAATTCAAGCGTGTTTCCCCCTAACACAAACGTGTCCCCGCGATGGAGCCGGTCCAAAAATGCCTCATCAAACGTTCCAATGGTATGTTCTCCTATTTTTACTTTTATTTTGGCTTCATCGGGAATGGTTCCCACATTTGTCATGTACAGCATGCGCGCCATTTTTCCCCTTTTTCCCATTATTCCCGTTTTCTCATCAATCCAAATCTTGGCATACACGTGCCTCACTTCCAATCCCGCATACACTCCCGATAAATAGTTCAGCACTTCCTGAAACTCCTGCCGAGGCAGCGTAGAATAGGGGTATGCGCGCGTAATTTCAGCGTAAACCTCCTCAATGCTTCGCGGGTCATTAACGACGAGTCCAAAAATGTGCTGCGCGAGCACGTCCAAGCAGTTTTTTGGAACATACACCCGGTCAATGTTTTTCTCAATGGCATTTTTGAGCAGCACTCCGCATTCCACCAAATCATCTCGGTCCAATACCACAATTCTTCCTTTCACCATATCATGCAGCTTGTGTCCGGCTCGCCCGATTCGCTGTAGGGCGCGTGCCACTCCTTTGGGGCTTCCAAGCAATATTACCAAATCAATATACCCAATGTCAATTCCCAATTCCAATGAAGTGGAGCTCACGCACACTTTCAATTCTCCTTTTTTGAGGCGATTTTCCACCTGCAAGCGGTGCTCGCGTGATAAACTGGAGTGGTGCGCGCCAATTAACCCCTCGTATTTGCTGGGGAATTTGTCTTTCAAATGGTGCACCACTCTTTCGGTTGCCGCGCGCGTGTTGGTAAAAATAAGCGTGGTGCGATGCGTCCCAATCAAATCATCAAGCGTGTTGTACACGGCTTCATCCATTTTTTTTTGACTGGTATTAATCAAATCGGGCAACGGGGAAATGACTTTCATGTCCATCTCCTTGAAATGCGCAATATCCACCACCAAACAATCGCGGGGCTTTTCATACTCTTTGTTTCCCACCAAATAATGAGCCACTTCTTCGAGCGGGGCTACCGTGGCACTCAATCCTACCCGTGTAAGGTTTGGAGAAATGCGATTAAGCCCTTCGAGGGAGAGCGATAAGAGGGTTCCTCTTTTTCCACTGGCAAGAGAATGAATTTCATCCACGATAACCCAACGTGCTTCATTCATGCTTTGTGAAAATTTGGGGGCGGCGAGTATGATGGCAAGGGTTTCGGGTGTGGTAATCAAAATGTGAGGGGGTTTTTTGAGCATCGCGGCACGCTCACTTTGCGGAGTGTCTCCGGTTCTCACCCCCACGCGGATGGGGTATTCTTTTCCAAGTTTTTTGGCAGCCGCCTGCAATTCGGCTAATGGTTCTTTTAGATTTTTTTCAATATCATTGGAGAGTGCGCGGAGAGGAGAAACGTACACACAATACACGCGATTTTCCAATTGTTGCGCATCTGATAAGTGCATCAATTCGGAAAGAACGGCCGCAAACGCAGAAAGGGTTTTTCCCGTTCCCGTGGGGGCGGATACCAGAATGCTCTGCCTCCGGTGGATGGAAACAATGGAGTAGAGCTGGGGCTCCGTAAACCCTTTGAAATGGTGCTTGAAATACCCCCCCAATAAAGGGTGGAGCGAAGCGTACACTTCCTTTTCGGGATATTTTTGGGTGAGGCGGGTGATCATAGCAATAATATCGGGCGTGCGATAGGCACGATAAAGAAAGCATCAAGATAGGGTTTTAATGCGTGTGGGAAGGAGAGCGCCGAATCAAAAACCCGGATTTAAATAGACCCTTTCTTCCGCATCTATATGATTCGCTTGGTTATAGCGGTGGGAATAATGGTACTTTTGATAGGATGCATTCAACCCGGGGAGGATCCTTCACGGCCTGTCCTTCCAAAGGATGCCTGTTCGAGTTTCGATGCGCAGCAATGTGCTCAAAATGAAAATTGCAAACCAGTGTATGGTCCGAGTAGTTGTTCTTTTGATTGGTTGGGTGGGGGAGCGTGCACGGAAGATATTCAGTATAAGGGCTGTCGTCTCCTCACTTCTCAAGAAACGAAAAAAGAAAGATTGAGCCAATTATCGTGTGAGTCAACCCATGGTGTTTGGTCAGTTGATTCAACCTATAAAATAGGGAGTTGTGCTTGTCCCATGTCAACCCAAGAAACCATTGCTGGGTGTTTGTCTCTCATTGAACAGTGTCGATACGTGGGGGGACAAATGGAGTATAAGCCCAGTTCAATTTCCCTTGACCCGAATGAGGGAATATGTCGCTGTTCCAATGGAAAGTATTTGCAGGATTATTACCTGACGTGTGGCTTGTCGAGTGAATACTTGAACGTCAAATAGTAGAATAATCCAGTCTTTTTTTTGTGAAACAAGTGCAACGTCAGAGAGTTGGGAAATGGCTTTCCCAACCCCCCAACTTGCCGAGGAGACGATATTTCTTTTGGAGAGTAGAGGATAGAGAGGGGTGCAATCAGTTTTTTTTTTTTCGCGTACACTTCCTTCTCTTTATTTGCATAGGAAAATAGGAGAAGGTGGTTGGGAGTATTCGGAATTTTTCCCAGTCGAGCCGGGTGAGCCTAACTCCCAAACACACGTTTGAGTTTATTCGTTTCCGATCTTTGCAACCACCTCTTAGTCTCTTTTCTCTGTTATTCACCTATAAAAGCTTGTCAAAACCATTCCGCCGCTGTTCTGAATTAAGTATGCATTTTTTGAGTTTTTTTGTTTGATTGAAAACTGTATTAGCCTTTCATTTATGCCATTCCAGCGCTTTACGGATATTTGATGCGTGTATGAAAAGCCTTAAATGGGCTAAAAACTCCTGTTAACTGTATGAAAGGAACCTTTACTTCGCGGGAGCGGAGTATTTTGTTGGAGTTGGCCAAGAATGCCCGTTTATCTGACCGTGATTTGGCGGCCAAATTGAAAACCTCTCAACCGACGGTGACACGGCTGCGCTCTCGATTAATGAATGAAAAATATATTGACCGGTTTATTATTCTCCCCAACTTAACCAAATTAGGGTTGCGTTTTTGGGCGGTAACTACCATCAAGCCTTCCTCTCCGGGCGCGGTAAAAAAAATTCTTCAATGGGCCCATGAGTCCCCCCAAGTGTTGCTGGCAGGGGAAGGGGAGGGGATGCGCATGCATTCTATTCTTTTAGAGTCCATTCACGCGGATTTTTCTCAATACCAGGAGTTTATCCGCGATTTTAAAGAGAAATTTGCGGGGCAGGTTTCAGACCTCAATCCCTTTTTCTTGGATTCTCAAAACATGACCAAGTTCTACCATTGGCACTCTATTCTTGAAAATCGCCTGCTCCAATTGAAACTCGAAGATGGAGAGAAAAAACTCTCGCGCGGGGAACGCTTCCGTCAAGCATTGGAAAAGATTCCCAATCCGTTAGGGGGAATCCAGAATCCCTTGAAGTCTAAAGAGACGCGCGAAATAAAAGAACCCCCCGCCGGAAATGAAGAGGAGTAGGGGGGAGCGTGGCTCTGTTGAAAGTCTTTTTTGGGGCTGTTTATAAACCCCGGCCGGTTTGAGCCTGCCGGGGTTGGGAGAAACCATTCGAGGTGGTTCTCCGTGAAAG
>JAGVNS010000058.1 GCA_020053155.1 Nitrososphaerota archaeon | reverse complement strand
CGACGTCCCAAGAAAATACGTCAATAAACGAGCACACGTGGTTATTTTGAACTAAAATGCCAATAATTTTGTCCCAGAGTCCGCCCAAAAACAACCTTTTTAACGCCATGCCAAACCCAAAGTAGTGAAAGGTGATAATTTGGATGCAATGGTAAAAGACGAGAGCCTCTCCCCTCAAGGGAAAATGCAGTTAGAGCTTGCACAAAACGAAATGGGAGCACTCCTCGAACTCCAAAAACGATTTGCCACCGAAAAGCCATTCAAAAATCAGCGCGTGGGAATGGCCCTCCATGTGACCAAAGAAACCGCCATTTTGGTACGCACACTCATTGCAGGAGGGGCTAAAGTGGCCATTGCAGGGTGCAATCCCTTAAGCACGCAAGATGATGTGGCTGCCGCTCTCGCCGATGAAGGGGTACACGTCTACGCAAAAAAAGGAGAGACCAAAGAAGAGTATTACGAATACCTCAATCATGTTCTTGATTTCAAACCCACTGCCACCATTGACGATGGAATGGATTTGGTTTCACTCATACATACGCAACGGCCGGAATTATTGAAAGAACTCAAAGTGGGAACGGAAGAAACAACTACGGGGGTTAATCGTCTGCGTGCCATGGCCAAAGACAACGCACTCAAATATCCTATTGTGGCGGTGAACGACAACAAGACCAAACACTTGTTTGATAATTATTATGGAACGGGACAAAGTACATTAGATGGAATCCTGCGCTCCACAAATGTTTTGTTTGCGGGAAAAAATGTAATTATAATTGGATATGGAAACTGCGGAAAAGGGGTTGCTTCATGTGCTAACGGGTTAGGAGCTAACATCACAGTGTGTGAGGTAGACCCACTGAAAGCGCTCCAGGCCAAAATGGATGGGTATATGGTCGTACCCTTCGAACAAACCCTTTCATTTGGGGACATTTTCATTACCGTCACGGGGGACATTCACGTCATTCCTGTTTCTTCGTTTCAAAAAATGAAAAATGGGGCCATTCTCGCCAACTCCGGACACTTTGACGTGGAAATTGACGTCGTGGGACTCAAAAAACTCTCCACGCACACCCGAAGGGTGCGATGGCAGTTGGATGAATACACGCTCCCCAATGGAAAGAAAATATTTTTGTGCGCGGA
Organism: Nitrososphaerota archaeon; assembly: GCA_020053155.1. Classification (GTDB taxonomy): domain Archaea; phylum Iainarchaeota; class Iainarchaeia; order Iainarchaeales; family VGJJ01; genus VGJJ01. The sequence goes on along the minus strand of JAGVNS010000058.1, from coordinate 10,837 downwards.
AGGACGATTGGTAAACTTGTCCTCGGCGGAAGGGCACCCTTCCACCGTCATGTCGCTCAGTTTCTGCGGACAAGCATTGGCGCTTGAATACGGAATCAAAAACGACCTTAAACCAGGGGTACACGTTCTCCCTGAATGGGCCGATGCTGAAATCTCGCGCTTGCAATTGAAAGCCATGAACCTGTCCATTGACACGCTCACGGAAGAGCAGAAAAAGTACTTGAATTCGTGGCAAGAAGGGACGTAACCCCTTTTACCTTCTAAATGAACGCACTTTTCAGCGCTTCATGACATGAACAATTTCCCTTTTCCGAAAGGGATGGTATAAGCGATTCCAATAATTGTCGTGCTTTGAAAACGTTATCTTTCATGGTACGAATCACTTCCTCTGTTGTCACCGGGTGCTCCTTGAACGAATCATAATCCGTCACCAATGCAACCGTTGAATAACACATTTGAGCTTCGCGCGCCAACACCACTTCAGGAACCAGCGTCATTCCAATCACATGGCCATTCCACGACTTGTACAAACGCGACTCGGATTTGGTTGAAAAACGCGGACCCTCTATGCAGACATACGTGCCTTCCTCATGGTGCGGTATGGCGAGGGCGGAAAGGTAGTGGTTGATGTGTTCCCTCAAATCCGGGCAAAAAGGTTCGGCCATGGAAACATGACATACCTTCGATCCTTCGTAAAACGACTGCTTGCGCGCTTGCGTGCGGTCAATGAATTGGTCCAACACCACCAATTCTCCGGGGCGAATATTCTCCTGCAGACTTCCAACCGCAGAAATTCCAATCACACGATTCACACCTAACTCTTTCAACGCAAAAACGTTGGCGCGATAATTGATGGCGCTTGGATTAAACACATGCCCTTTCCCATGGCGAGGCAAAAAGGCAATCTTTTTTCCGTGAAAAGTACCAATGATTATTTCAGACGAAGGATTCCCATAGGGGGTGTGCACATTGTGCGTTTCCACATTCGTCAGTGCATGCGAATCATACAATCCCGAACCCCCAATAATTCCAATCAACCCCATCACCCCTTATCATATTTTAGTAATGAAAAAACGTCGAATGGCGCCAGTTTTTTTCGCCCATTCAAATGGGTCAGTTCGATCAAAAAACCCATTCCCACTATTTTTCCTTTGGCCTTTTCCACCATTCGAACGGTCGCTTGGGCCGTTCCTCCCGTGGCAAGCACGTCGTCCACGATCAGCACGCGTTCATTGGGGACAATGGCATCCGTGTGCATGTGCAGCGTTTCGTTCGCGCGGTATTCCAAATCAAACCCTTCCGAAATGGTTGCATGAGGAAGCTTCCCGGGCTTTCGAATGGGAACGAATCCGGCGTTCAATTCGTGTGCTAACACGCTCCCAAAAATGAATCCCCTCGATTCCATACTCACCACTTTGTCCACTCTCAAATCCGAAAAATGGTGCACCATTTCGTGAATGGCCCTTCGAAAAGGCTTGGGGTGTTGAAGCAGGGGGGTGATGTCATAGAACAGTATCCCTGGCTTCGGAAAATTCGGAATCTCCCGGACAAAACCCTTCAAATACGGAACGGAATCCATGAACAACCCACCGAATACCGCCTTTACCCGTTAAAAACGTGCCCAACGACCTTGGTTTTTAACCCTTGTTCCGCGAAACAATCGTAGAGCAGTCATAGTCTAGTGGTCAGGATCCGAGCCTTCCAAGCTTGGGACGCGGGTTCGAATCCCGCTGACTGCATTTATTCTTTTTGCGGGGGTCCCATTATTAATTCTGCAATCCGTAAGAGAAATACATGCCCCCCCGACGAATGGTCCAGCGAACGGTTGTTCCGCGGCGACCTAAAGCAAGATGGTCGCACACTCCCCGTCCGAAAACGCGATTCGAGGAATTGAAGGAACTTTTTGACACGCGCGAGTTAGCATTCAGGCCCACCGCGAAAGCGGAGGCCGTAGAGCGATATGGAGTCGATTTCGTGAATAGGTTTCCCGAGAAACCAATTGGAAAAGGGAAAGAGATTCGAACACGCATGACTGCAACCATGTATGATGCCCACGTAGGAGTGAGTGTATCCATCGGCCCACGCCACTATGGCGAACGCAAATTAGGGTTTACGGAAGACAGTGTTATCATTGAGGCCATTCAGGGAGAGAAAAATAGGCACATGGCCCCACTCAACCAAAGGCTTGGAATGCCCTGGGCCAATTACCTACTCCACCAAATCGAGGAAAACGCCAGGGTCGTAGGAAAAAAGTTTGTCCACATCCGGAGGCCGGAAACGCTTCTCTATTACCAACGCCCTGCCTTTCCAAGGATTCCGGAGTATGACCCCGAAGATGCCCGAAGAACAAATCCAGAATATATACTGGCGCGCGAGGCGCTGCAAGAGAGAATGAAGGAATTGTATTATTCCGTGGCCCGGCGCGGGGGATACAAAAAGGTAAGTGCCGAATTCATGGAGAAGAGGGTGGGTTAAATGGCCAAAGAAAAAAAACAAGGCCGCTCATTTACGGGAACGCAGAAAATCGCCATTGAGCGCATGTATCGTTTGAATGAGTTAGCCGAGGATGAAGTTAAAAACAATCCAAAACGAAGCGCACGCTATGTGGAACTCATTCGAGGGTTATCCACGCGCTTCCGAATCTCCATTCCACGGGAAATAAAAGACCGCTTCTGCAAAACGTGCGGAAATTATTGGGCGGAAGGGGTGAGCGTCAAGCGAAGGGTTAAAGGGAAAACAAAGAATAGCAATTGTAGGATTTGCGGAACGCTCACTCGACGAAAAATAAGCGAGGAAAAAAATGAAGAAAAAAGAAAACACAAAACAAACTAAAAACGAAAAACCATTATGGTTTCGCGCCAAATGGTACGGGTGGGGATGGTATCCTTCAACGCGGGAGGGGTGGATCATCACGGGATTGTTCATCGCATTCATTGTTTTTTGGGGAACGTCCATCAAAAACGCCCTGCCGAATCAGTGGATTTGGTATTGGCTTGGATTAATCGGAGCAGTGGGGGCGTTGCTTGCCATTTGTTTTCACTTTGGAGAAAAACCCGAATGGCGATGGGGAAACAAACCCATTTTCAAAAAGAAATAGATTATTTTTCCGCCAGTTTAACCAGTGTTTCGTATGACAGTTGTGAAAAGTTCGACACAATCAAATCGGCTTCCCTCAGTAATTGGTGGGTGGCCGGAGGGGTAGTCATTCCAATGACTTTCATCCCTGCTCGATGGCCGGCAAGTATCCCAACAGGAGCGTCTTCCACCACCACACACCGAGAGGGTTCAATGGAAAGCTTTTCGGCCGCACACAAAAAAACGTCTGGAAAGGGTTTGTGTCGCTGGACGTCGCGCGAAGTGATTATCACTTCAACATAGGATGAAAGATTTGCAGCCTCCAAATACTTTTGCGCACGCAGGGGGTGGGAAGTAGTGGCAATGGCCATGGGAATCTTTCGCATTTTCAACCCATCCAAAAATGATTGGACCCCCGGAATCAGTATGTTTTCTCCCCGAATGTTTTCGAATTGGTGTGCGACCGCTGTTTTTCGGAAAGAATCGGAATCAATGGTCACGCCGTGTTCCTTTTCCCAGCGCGGAATGCAATCCGAAAAGGAAATGCCCAACACGTTTTCATACTTCTCCTTCGACAAATCGAACCCGTGTTTTTGGGCCGAATGCAAAAACGAATTCCATATTAGGGAAGAGGTGTCCAATAGCACCCCATCCATGTCAAATATTACTGCGAAATTCATTTTCCGACCAACCGCTTCAATTTCTCATACGACAAATCCTCAAACGAATCAATCTGCACATCGGCTTTGTCGGCTTCCTCTTTGGGCAGGTACTGGTTGCGCAGCGCTACCACCTTCATTCCTGCATTCTTCCCCGCTTGGATGCCGGAAGGAGCATCCTCAAACACAATACAATGCTTGGGGTCAATCCCCATTTTCTGTGCCGCCGTCAAAAACATTTCCGGATTTGGTTTTGGATGAGAAATGTCGGCCATGGTCACGACGCATTGAAAGTATGAACTCAATTTGAACAGGTCCAGCGTACGTTTTGCACGCATCGGGTTGGTGGAGGTGGCTACTCCCAACGCAACACCGCGCGTTTTCAACTCTTCCAATAACGAAATTAGTCCCTTTGGGTTCTTTGGATTTTTGGCCATCTCTTCATGCTCCCATTTTTCGTACAAGGGAAGCAAGTAGTCTAAATCCACATCCACCCCATACACTTTTTTCCACCTCCCCACTTTAGCTGAAAAAGGGGTCCCCGCATAATGTTTCACTTCTTCAGGAGGGACTTCAAATCCATACTTTTCTCTTAGGGCGCGATTGATGGCGCGCCAGGCTGGGGGCATGTTGTCCACCAGCGTTCCATCCATGTCGAAAATGACTCCGAATGCCATGAACAAAAGAAAGCCAAAAAAGGGTTATAATGGGAATCCGGGGTTCCCGGCCCTTCTTTTATAAACCCTTGCCAGGGGTTTTGGGTTAGAACAACTCTTTTTGAGTTGTAGAACGAATGCCCCGCAAGGGGCACCCAAAGGAGTGAATATAATGGGAGTATTTGACGTTCCAACACCTTTCCTGCTGCAGGCTATTTCCCGCGACTTGAAAGAACACCAAAAAGTACAGCAGCCCGCTTTTGCGGAATACGTTAAAAGTGGAGCCCAAGCCGAACGTGCGCCACAGGACCCTGAATGGTATTACACGCGCTGCGCGAGCATTTTATACCGCGTCTTCAAAGACGGACCGGTGGGAACCGAGAGTTTGCGCACGTATTATGGGGGGAGAAAGTCCCGCGGTGTCAAACCGCACAAGCACTACAAAGCGGGGGGAAAAATAATCCGCTTGGCATTGCAACAATTGGAAAAATCCACATTAATCAAAAAAGGAGAGAAAGGGGGGAGAATCATTACTCCATTAGGACAAAAATATTTGAACGAAATGAGCGGGGTCGCCCTCGAGCTTTCCAAGAATTACGTGAAGAAGAAACGCGTTTTCAAGAAAGGAGACAAAATGAACGCCGAGGTTCGCGACGCGCTGAAGCGCGGGGGAAAGAAAGAAGGAAACAAGGATGAAAAGCGCGATGACATGAAAAAAAAGAAGAAGGGGGATAGTGAGTAAGAATGAATGAGGAGGAATGGCGCGCCCAACGCGAGCAAGCCCTGCGCGAAAAACAATCCCATGAAAATGGGAATGAAGAAAGACGCGCCGAGGTTCAATCGCAACTGGACACGCTCTTGACCCGAATCTTGACTCCCGAAGCCAAAACCAGATTGGGAAACGTGCGACTGGTAAACGAGGAAAAATACCTCCAGGTCGCCCAAACACTCATGATGCTGGTGCAACAGGGAAAGATTCAAGGAAAAGTCACGGATGAACAACTCAAACAACTCCTAACGCAACTCACCCCCAAAAAAGACATCTCAATAACCAGGAAATGAGCGTGAAAAAAAACATGAGCAGCAACAAAACGAAGGAATTCAAAAAGTTCGCCATTTCGACGAGGAAAAAAATAACGCCCGGCATTACCAATGCCCCCGTGTTCGCCATGCAAAAAAAAAGAAAACGCATCTACAACACCAAAGGGAAGCGCCACTGGAGAGGAATTGATTTGGGAAAAATGTTCACCAAAAAGAACCGACGGGCAGATCGAGGAAAAGGATTCAAGGGAACCAAGCGCAACGTTGGAAAAAGCAACCCCAACACGCACCGCATGCATAAAAAGAAAGGAAAAAAAATTAGGTGAAAAAATGGCTGAAAAAGAATACACCATCCGATTGAACAACTTGGTGCGCATTCCCCGAACGCGGTATGCAAACAAAGTGGTGTTTGCGGTCAAGCAATTTGCCCGAAAACACACGCACGCGGAAAACAAGGACATCTGCATCTCGAGCGACGTGAACGCGGCCATTTGGGAGCGCGGGATGAACCACAAAATTAGCAAGTTAAACGTGGTCCTGCGCAAAAAAGACCGGAACGTATGGGTGTTCACGCCCAACGGAAACGATTTGAAAGAATTTGAAAAAGCAAAAACTCCCGCAAAGAAGAAAGAAGCCAAAGGGACGGACAAAAAGGAAACCACTAAGAAAGGAAAAGAAGAGAAAACGGAAAACGCTGAAAAGAGTGAAAAGAAAGAGAGCAAGGCTGCGGAAAGCAAAGCCCCCGCGACCGAAAAAAAGTAGATTGTACATGCACATCAAAACCTTGGCCATCCATGGAAGCCCCTACATTGGAATATTTTGCGCGGTGACGGACGAAATAGCATTAGTTGCGGGTTACTTGAACAAAAAGGACCAAAAAAAAGTCGAAGACACGCTAAATGTGGAAGCGATTCCCACCACCATCGCCGATAGCCACTTGGTTGGGGCCCTAGTAAAAGGGATGGGAAAAAAATTTGCCACGGCCCACACGCTCACGGATGAGGAAAAGGATTTTCTCCAAAGCAATGGAATCAACGTTCACGCCATGCACGGAATTACTGCAATAGGAAACCTCCTTTGCCTCCAAAAAAATGGGGGAATCGTCAGTCCACTCATTCACGAGACCGAAATAAAAGCACTTGAAGCGTTTTTCGACGTCAAACTGCATGCTAAACACGTGGCGGGAAGCGAGCTCGCCGGATCGTGCTTGATTTCCACCGAAAAAGGATTCCTGGCCCACCCAAAGACCGAACCCACTGAAATGGAATGGCTGGAGAAACTGTTTAAGGTGCCCGGGATGACCACTACGGCCAATTACGGGGACCCCTTCATCGCCAACTCCATCATTGCCAATGCCTATGGGGCGTTGGTGGGAGAACGGACGAGCGGCCCCGAACTCGCACGCATCGATGAAGGGCTGCATCCCGGACTCACTTTTGAATAGGTTTAATTGGATTCCGCACTCCCAACCCTATAAGGATGAAATCATGGCCGAAAAACAGACCCAAACCATCAGCTATGCGCAACTCCGCGAAGTGAACGGGATAGGACAACGCAAGATGCGCCAACTCTTACGGGAGCGCCGAATGACGGAACGATTGTTCATCGAAAATACCAGTGTACGCAGTGCCCTGAAAGAATTGGGGGAAAAGGGGATGGTCGATAGTATGATTCCGTTGGGCGGAGGATTTTTTGTTGAAGGGAAAGTGGCACCCGACACCTACAAGCGCACCCTCCCCGGAAACGTCGTGATTTCGGCGACAAAGGCCGACATTGAAAAAGAGCTGGATGAAAGGCAAAAAATAGTGCAGAAAGAAATGGGAATCCTTGAAAAAGAGATTCGAGAGACGGGAGTCAGCCTGCAAAACATTCACGCACTCATGCAAATGGTCCGGGCCAAGCGAGCAAAAAAGAACTGAGGAATTCGTTTTCGTATGTTCGACCTGCTCAAAAAGAAAATCGCAGGGTTCACCGAAAAGATATTGGGGGGCGCCAAACCCGAATCCACGCACGCGCCCACACCTGAAACGCAACCCTCCACTGAAACAAACGTTTCACCTACTGAAACACCATTTACTCCCCCCGAAACAAAACAAAGCCCCCTTCCCGAAACTACCGTTGAAATAAAACCAATTCCTCAACCAAAACCGGTTGAAAAAATCCAAGAAAAAACCACCGCGCCCGCTCAACCCACTTCTAAACCCGTTCTTCCCCAAATCCAACAGAAAGAAGAGAGGGAAATGAAGGCGAATGTCGGGCTGTTCCAGAAGATTGGGGGGCTTTTCACGGGAACCCTGACCCTGAAAGAAGATACCATGAATGCTTTCCTCGAGGAATTTGAACTCTCCCTGCTCGAAGCCGACGTGGAATTGAACACCGCCACGGCGCTCATCGAAGAGATGCGCAAACGCTTGGTGAACAAAACCATCTCTTCGCGCGAAAACCCGAATGCCATCATCCTGGGAGAAATCAAGGCCGCACTCCACGAAATACTCCCCCCCGCCACGATTGATTTTGACGCAAAAATAAACGCGCAACGGCCGACCGTTATCCTCATTCTGGGACCCAATGGAGCGGGAAAAACCACTACCATCGCCAAACTTACGCATCGATTGCAAAAACAAGGGAAGAAAGTAATATGGGGGAGCGCCGACACGTTTAGGGCGGGAAGCATTGAACAATTGCAAGTACACGCAGATAAATTAGGGGTGCGATTGATTAAACACCAATATGGCGCCGACCCTGCCGCGGTTGCGTTTGACGCAGTAAAGGCCGCCAACGCTGAAAACGCGGACGTGGTCATCATTGACACCGCTGGGAGACAGGACACCAACAAAAACCTGTTGGAAGAGTTGAAAAAAATACAGCGTGTGATTCAACCCCATTTGAAACTATACGTGGGAGAGAGTTATACCGGGCAAGCCATTTTAACGCAGGCCAAAGTGTTTGACGACGCCATTGGAATCGACGGGTTCATCCTTACCAAACTAGACACGGATACGAAAGGGGGCGGAGTTCTTTCTTTATTGCACAATTTGCACAAACCCATTTTGTTTTTCGGCGTGGGACAAGGGTATGAGGATTTGATTCCTTTTTCATTGGACGCATTTTTGGAACGATTAATCCCGGGCGAGGCATAAAGGATTCCACCATGGCAAAATAGGATAATGACCATACCAATAGCCGCTCGACGAAAACGTCTCCGATAATGCGCTATTAGAATATCTAACCAAAAAGAAATGCGACCCATTAAACCCCTTTCTTTTAACCCTTCACCCCCCAGAATATAGCGATAATCATGGGTTTTGGGGAGAACTTGAGGAAGGCATTTGATGCCTTTTCCAATTTGAGGGTAGTAGACAAAGAGTCCGTCAAAGCCCTGGTGAAAGAACTCCAGCGCGCGCTCATTTCGGCGGACGTGGACATTGAAACAGTGCTGAGCCTATCCAAACAATTAGAAGCGGCAGCATTGTCAGAAACCATCCCAATGGGAATGAACCGAAAAGAGCACCTCATCGCGTTAACGTATGACGCACTCGTTGATTTGTTGGGCGGAAAAGAAAACAAAATACCTGAAAAACCTGCGAGCATATTATTGGTTGGTCTTTTTGGTTCCGGAAAATCGACATCCTGCGCAAAACTCGCACACTATTACATGAAGCGGGGATTGAGAGTAGGAATCATTGCCGCCGACACGTTTCGACCTGCCGCGATTGACCAATTGGAACAGCTTACCAAAAAACTTCCTGGTGTTTTGTTTTATTCCAACCGAAACCAAAAAGAAGCGAGTATGGTGGTAAAGGAAGGCGTTCCATTCCTCCAAAAACAGGGAGCACATACGATTATCGTGGATTCGGCGGGACGAAGTGCATTAGACCCCGAATTGGTTGATGAAGTGAAACGCATTCACGCGCAACTCAAACCGGAGCACGTGTGGTTAGTGTTGGGTGGGGACGTGGGGCAGCAGGCCAAAAAGCAAGCCAAAGCCTTCCATGAAAGCGTGGGAGTAAATGGGGTTATTCTCACGCGAATGGATGGAAGCGCGAAGGGCGGTGGTGCGTTGAGTGCGTGCCGTGCGACCAATTCTCCGGTATATTTCATAGGAATGGGAGAAAAAATACAGGATTTGGAAGCCTTTGACGCACAACGATACTTATCCCGCGTCATGGGATATGGAGATTTGAAAGGCCTACTTGAAAAAGTGGAAGAATTGAAAAGCGAAAGCGGAATGGACGAAAATGAAAACCCCCTCATTGACAATTTTACCCTCCAAACATTCTACAACCAGCTGGCTGCTGCCAGAAAGTTAGGGCCCTTATCCAAAGTGGCAGAAATGCTAGGGATGGGCATGCAAATCCCCAAAGACCAGTTGGACGTGGGGGAAGAAAAGTTGGATAAATACAAAGCCATGATGGATTCCATGACCAAACACGAGAAAAACGAGCCTGAAACCATTTCTTCTTCACGCATCATTCGCGTAGCCAAAGGAAGCGGTACGAGTGAAACGGATGTACGCGAATTGCTGAAGCATTATCGCCAACTCAAAAAAATGATGGGGCAATTCAAGCACGTGGACGAGGATGCGTTGAAAAACCCAAAAGGAATGCAGAAACTAATGAAGAAATTTCAGAAACCTAAAAAGATTAAACTGCGGTGAAAATTAATATTTGTCATTCCATATTTTTTGTGTGCTCAAGCGCATGCGCCCGATTCCAAACAGACGTGGCATGTCGGTTCCCACCAACCGACCCTGGCGGTCGACATAGACATATTTTACCCCGCCCACAAACGCCCGCAACGCGGAATCACTCTTCAGCTCGAGCTGGATGGCCCGACCCACGGATAAGGTTGCTTCCTTGATGACACGATGGTGACGACCCATTTTGGCCGTGGCAGCCCCCCCTCTAATAATGCAAACATGGCTGCCGATGCCAGAGCCGATTTGAGAGGCCCATGAGTAGCCACATACACCCCTCCCCCCGCTACTGCAGCGTTTAGAGAGGTGGACAGGTGGGTGACTCCATCCTTTACGATGTCTTTGGCACGCGCCTTCCGAAGACGGGCAATGGTAGATGCTTTAGTCCCCACTACCGAACGCATGGGTGCCTCATACATGGGTCGGTGAAAAAGACGAGTGCGATTAACTCCCATGCGCGAAACGACCATAATGGGAGGTATGAGCAATGGAGATATATAATGGTATTTCACGCTTACTTGTCATGCTCCCCCAAATTCAATTCATTGTAACTGTGCTCGCGGGGCTTATTGCCTCATACACGGATTTGAAAACAGGATACATTTACGATTGGATAACATTTCCCCTGATTGGAATAGGAATTGTCGTTACGATTTTCACGCAGCAATGGATGGGGATAGTATTAGCCGTTTTGATTTATGGAATGGGAT
>JAGVNS010000084.1 GCA_020053155.1 Nitrososphaerota archaeon | reverse complement strand
GTTGGTTTTCGTTTCCATGCGGCAAACCCAATGATAGCTACCACCAAGGAAAAAAGAAAAACAATAAAGCGCGTAATGAAATCAAACTGCAGTGCTTCGTTGGTGATTAGGCGCAGGGGGTCGGTAATCGCACCCACCCATTCTTGTGCAAATACTGCAGGAAGAATAAAGAGCATGCCCGCTAAAATTGAAATGATTTTCCGCATATTCATTTTCACCTCGGTAACTAAAGGAGTAAATTTAGAGCTTTTAAGCCGAATGGAAAAGAATGGCCGGCAACTGCCAGCCCGCCTTTCCGTTTGCCTCGTGAGGAGAGAAATGAATGGATTGGGATGCGCAAACATCCAATCATTCCATCTTTTCTCTCCGGCTTTTAATACCCTTTTTGGTACAAGCCCCCTATAAATAAACAAACCTTCAAAAGAGGGGGCGGGTATCCTATTTTGGGGTCCATTTCTCGCGTCCAAAAACACGCTGTTTATAAAGTGCGGGGCGTTTTGAAGAATAGATAGTGAGAGAGGATATTTCAGATGAATCATTTACGCACGTCACGAGGGCAGGGAGGAATGGAATATTTGCTCCTGATTGGAGGGGCGGTTCTCGTGTCGACTATTATTCTTGTACTCGTGCTAACTCAAGTTTTTCCCGCATCGGAAGGAATCGTAAATAGTAACATTAACGAATACACGTCCGCCATTACCCTCAACGCCGCGTTTGGGGGCGGCGGTCCTCCTGCGTGTGATAATGATAATACGCAAGAAGGTTCGGAGCAGTGTGATGGCACGGATTTGGCCGGTCAAACGTGTGTTTCACAAGGATTTACGGAAGGGACTCTTTCCTGTAGCGGAACGTGTACGTTTGACACTTCCCTCTGTACCGGTCCACCGGCTCAATTTTGTGGAAACAACACCCAAGAGGGGACGGAAGTTTGTGATGGAACAGACATGGCAGGGGAGACGTGCCTATCTCAAGGATTTACGGGAGGGACTCTCGCATGTGCGTCGGATTGCTTGAGTTTTGATATGTCATCCTGCACCTTCAGTACATTTGCCAATTTCGCCCCAACCGGAGCGCCGGTGTTGAATACGGGTTTCGCGACCTACAATTTTACGTGGGATAGTCCAACTGGCGTTTGCCCGGTCGGAACAGTGGAGTCCGGAATCATGTTGGGGGCAGATACGTTGTATCCCACAGGAAGTGAAGTTATTCTAAAAACGCAGCTCATAGCCTTTGGCCTATTAGTGGCCAGCAGCACCGCTTCATTCGATCCGGCTTCGGGGGCGGAGAACGCGGATGCAACGCATAATGCATTGAAACTGATCTCAAACGGCGGGGGATTGTTTCCGGGGGAAGCCAATCCATCGTTTGGAGTGGTATGCGACAGCGGGACAAGCAATTTTACATTACACAGTGCTAAAGTCACATCCACCTATCTGCAGGATTTGGATTCGCCTGTTGCGCCGGCGGCACCCGGTGTTTCTACTGGCTCTCTCAACGGAGGGGTGATTAACTTGACCGCAACCACGACAAGTGATAAGTATCTGGGAATAGCTTTGACCGACCCATTGATTGACCACACCGATGTTTCCTTGGCCTGTGGTCAGAACCTAATGGACACTTCCGCTTTGGTGGATGCGGCTATTTCTGCCGGAAAAAGCATTTCGTTTGCTAACCAGTCATCGGGCACGGCCCTTGCTCCCCCCTTATCGGTCTTGAATTATTCTAATAATCTTCTTCCTTCCCAGAATTATCGTTGTGCGGTTCGTGCGTGCGATATCGTGGACGGGAAAACCGTGATAGGTACGCCAAACTGTTCATATAGTCTCGCGAGTGTTCCTGTTGTATCAAGCAAGGAAGCCGAACTCTGGGAGGCTGAAAGTGGTGTTCCCGGAGCAAGCATTCTGTCACCCGTTCAGCAATATCAGGGAGAAGATGTTGCCCAAATCAATACTGTTGGTTGCTTAGCTACAAATGTCAATGAAACATACACTGTTAATTTGAAGGCACCGACATCTCCAAATGTGAATTATACTGTTTGGGTTCGCGGTGCGAATGTATTGGCTGTAGCCGGATTTAGAGAATATTTCAAAGTGACTATTGGTGGAGCCAATAAAATAATGAATTTCACCTCCATATTGGCTGGTGATGCTCCGCTTGCGTGGATTAAAGCAACAACCGTGTTAAGCTCACCCGGGTTGACGCAGACTGCTCGATTGGATTTCACGGATAATGCTGGGGTTTCATCCTGTACCGGAACGGCAGAGTTGAGAATAGATAAAATCCTCATTACTACTGACGCGGCTTGTACTCCTGTCGGAACTGGTGCAAATTGCCAGTAGTTGAAATAAGGTTGTGAGGGCAAGCGATTTAGGCTTACTCCTCTACTCTATTTTTTTTTCTTCCTTATCCCGCCGCATTACGGTGCCACTCTGTTCATCGTCCGGGGAAATCCCACCGTGTCTCGGATGTGCTCCATTTTGAACAACCACATGGTTAGGCGACTCAAACCTAACCCCCCTCCCGTATGGGGAACGCTACCATACTTGCGCAAATCCACGTACCACTGATAGTCTATTTCTTTTAGATTGGCCTCTTTCATTCGTCCAATCAATTCATCGTATTTCCAACAACGTTCTCCGGAACCGACGATTTCCCCATACCCTTCGGGTGCTAACACGTCGCAACAGAGCACCGTATCCATTCGTTGAGGGTCGGGGCGATGATAAAAGGGTTTGAGGATGGTGGGGTAATGATGCACCATGACGGGCACGTCGTAATCCTTGGTGATTTCCCTTTCATGGGCTTCCTGCAAATCGTCCCCCCACTTCAGTTCAGGAAACTTTTTCTGGGCGACCTCAAACACCTCATCATACGTCAATCGCTCGAATTTCTGTTTGACTACTTTTTCTAACTGTTCCGTTTTTCGTCCAAAATAGTCCAATTGCGCCGGAGCCTTTTCTAGAACATATTTGGCCATGTGCTTGATCATTCGTTCGTTCCAATTTAGTAAATCCTCTAATCCCGAAAAGGCGGTTTCCCATTCCGCGTGCCAGAACTCCGTTAAATGTCTCCGCGTGCGGGAAGGTTCGGCTCTGAAACTTGGGGCCACGGTATAGACTTTTTCCAAAGCGTGTGCATACACTTCCAAATAAAATTGAGAACTTTGAGTCAAATTGACTTTTTTCCCAAAATATTCTACTTCAAAAAGCTCATTTCCTCCCTCCACGGCGCCGCTCACGAACATGGGGCACTGGACTTCCAAATACCCGTCCTTTTTGCAGAAATCATGGAAGGCTTCAAACACGCACGCTGAGGCGCGCATTCCTTGCTGCATTTTGGTGGAGCGCAACCATAAATGCCGTACGTCCAACAAAAATTCTTCCGATAAATCTTTTCCAATGGGAAACTCCTCTCCCGCGTGGATAATGTGGACTTTTTCCACCTGTAATTCTTTTCCGCCAGGCGCTCGCTCATCGCTTTTTACTTTCCCTTCTACTTCCACCGAGCTTTCCATTAGCGCTTTTCGCGCGGCTTCATACGCTTTTTTGTCTAAAATGTTTTCAGAAGAAAGCACGCACTGCATTTCCCCGCTCCCATCCCTCAACAACCAAATGAGGGTTCCCTTGAAATCGCGCTTGCGCTTCACCCATCCCCACAATTCCGCGGTTTTCGTCTCTTTCTTGAATACGTCCCTGATCATGCTTCGTGCCATGGTTTCATCCCCGTTCCGTTTGTTTTTGTGTTAATTCCAGTTAAAAAACAGGCCTCTTTTCAACCGTGCCAACCAGCTGAAAAAAGGGTATATTCAGGGGCGATTGGAGTTGATGCGCACAAGTAAAACAGAAAGGGCATTTCCGCTTGTATATCCGATTAAGGTGCGCATCTGGAGATAATATCCTCCTTTTGGATTTAAATGAGGATGGGATATTTGCTTGAATGGATGGGCGAATTAGAAACGATCATTGAAATTGTCCGAAAAGCCAGCGAAATCGTTCACAAGGAAAAAGCTAGTTTTTCGGTCTCGAATAAAGAAAATCAATACGACCTTCTAACTACGGTCGATTTGGCCGTGGAAAGGTTCGTGGTTTCTGAGATCAAAAAACGCTTTCCCCATGATGCCATTTTAGCGGAGGAATCTGATTCAAAACCAACCGATTTCTCCGGTCGTGTATGGATGGTGGACCCCATTGATGGGACGTGGGCATTTGCGCATGGGGATTCGGGATATGCGATTGTAGTTGGACTTTGTACGAATGGGGTGCCACAATTAGGAGTGCTATACGCCCCCTCCCGAAATGAGCTTTATTTTGGAGAACGAGGAAGGGGGTCTTTCATTGAGCGGGATGGGGTGAAAACCCGACTTCAAGTGTCTAAAATCTTTGAACTGAATCACGCGCGTATGATTCTTTTCATGGAAACGGGAGAAAAGCGTCCATTGGACGAGTTTTTGGCGAAATTTCCGGCGGCTTCGAAAAGTTGGGATGGCAGTATGGGGCTTCGAATATGTCGCGTAGCAGAAGGGAAAGCGGAAATATGTATGGAGCCAAATGCCCGTGCTTCTAAATGGGATTCGTGTGCCGCGCAAGTAGTTTTGGTGGAAGCCGGGGGGAAAATAACGGATTCGGATGGTCAGTCATTAAATTATTTCCAAAAAGAACTGAAGTGGCAAACAAATGTTGTAGCCACCAACCGGGTGATCCATGAAGAAGTCATGAGGTATATTCGGCAAAATAGCCAGGGTTAATAAGGGAACTTTTCACCCCTAACAAAAAACAAAGAAATAAAAGTCGTGAAAGGGGGTGTTTGTGGTGATGCATAGGTGGATTCTGGTGGGATTGTTGGTAGTGGCCTTGTTTTTGATCGTTACGGCCAACAATTTCGAAGCATGCTATCTTCTTTTTCCTGAAAATGGGGCGTGCACCGAAGACATTCAGCGCATGTGCAATCCCGTGACGGGGGAAGTGAAATTGGTTTCAAGCAATTGCAGCTGCACGGACACACGTCTGCATCCCGACAAATTTGATTTAATTGAGCAGGGATGGGTGAGTTGTCCAGTCTAGTTTGGTCGTAATGGGTTGAGTTACTTTTTCCTCTCAAACCGTATCTCGATTGATTCGAAGGGAGTTGAAACGTTTACTTTTCTCCCGTTTTTGGTAAGCTGTACGAGTTTCTGTTTTTTGAGTTGGTGTAAATCGCGGGAAACCGCTTCTTGTTTTCGGTTAAGTTTTTGGGCGATGGCTCCAACCGTATTATCTGAATGAATAGAACCATAACTAAATAATGTGGAAAGAAGGTCTAGTTTGGCTGGGGAAAGTAAGTCAAGCATTTCTTCGTAGGAATCCACGTAAAAAGCGTGGCGGGGGTGAGTTTTCCATTCTTCTGGATTAGTAAAGAGCTTCTCGTCATCTTTATCTGAGTCTCCCCCCACAATAATAGTTAAGACTTTATTTGGATCAATTTTTTTAGAAGCCATAAAAACATAACCTCCTTGTTATATATTAATGTTCTCCTTTTAGTTCGTGGGGTAACCAGCGCATTAAAAATTGGGTGCGATATGCCTTCCAGTTTTCCTTCGATTCTTTTTTAAGTCGATGAAATAATGAAGAAGAAAGCTCAATAGCATGCGCTTCTTTCCGAGAAAAGCGGCCAAGATAATAGCGATGAATGTTATAACAGCCATGAGAAAAATCGTGTTTGATAACTTGGTGTGCAGAACCATTCTGGTCAATATAAAATTGGATAACAGTAAAATTTACGATTTTCTTCACGAATGGATCGTATAGAACTTCCGTATATAGAATATTCTTTCTTCTATCATCTAAATATTCTTGTTTTGGAAATGATTGAATATTCATTCATCGTTGAAGCGGGACGAAACTCCTTTAAAACTAGGGAAAACTTTTTAGGCAACTACAGAATAACTTCTTTTCCTTCTCCCACAAACGTGTAACGATCATTTTCAACCAAAATTGCCTGCCCATCCCGGACAATGCGTAGCGGGTAATGCGATTCCTTCATTTTTTCGCATATGATAGATTCCTGTTCATCCGTATAATGAACTCTCATGATAAATGGAACTAGATGCATGGCCCGGAGGTCCGTGAGACCGTAACGTTGTTTCAGCGGCTCATTCAACCATGTGGAGGTTTCAATGGTGGGGCAGGCAATGTATGCTCCTGCACTCGTTCCCAAATAAATTAGCCCATTTTCAACGCATTCCTTAATGATTTTGTCAAATCCCGTTTCGCGCATCGCCTTGAGCAAGTAGAACGTGTTTCCCCCCTCTACGTGAACAACATTCTTCGTGGAAAGGAAGTTCTCTAGTTCTGTTTTGCTTTTTCCTTCGATGTCCATTTCTTCAAACTTCAAACCCAGTTTTCGCATTTCATTTTTGTGAACGTTCAAATACGTTTTATCCTCCACGCCCTTGGAGGCCGTGGTGATGTATCCGATGCTGATTTTATCGAATGGGATTCCAAGCGGTTTGTACCCTTTATCGAAAAGAAATTTTCCATTCGATGACAGAATCATTTTTTTCATGGAGCATCATCAATAGCGTTAGGGCGTCAGCCGTTCTGGATCGCGGGGAAGCAGAATGGCTTCCTTCACGTTTTCCAGATTGAGCATTTGCTTCACGATCCGATCCAATCCTAACCCAATCCCTCCATGTGGGGGAGCTCCATACCTGAAAATGTCTTTATAGAATGGCATTTGGTTCAAGTCGATTCCTTTTTCCTGCGCCTGGGCCATCAATACGGGCAAGCGATGCTCGCGTTGCGCCCCCGTGCCAATCTCCACTCCCTTGTATAGTAAATCAAACGATTTGGTGACTTTTTTATCGTTCTCTGGGCGCATGTGATAGAAGGGGCGTTTGTCCCATGGATAATCCAGCATGAAAACGAAGTCCGAATCGTATTTTTCTTTCACGTATTGCCCGATAAGCCGCTCCCCTTCCGCATCCAAATCATCATTTTCGGAAATGGTTTTTCCTTTCTCTTTGAGTATTTTCCGGGCTTCATGTAAGGATATTTTTGGGATTTCGTGTGGCACTAAAACCTCAACCCCCAATCGTTCCAATTCGGGCAAGCATTGGGTTTTGATTTCTCCTAACAGAAACGTAAAATATTTTTCAACAACCGCCATTACGTCATGCTCGTTCTCAATGAATCCCATTTCAAAGTCGATTCCGGTGAATTCCGTTAAGTGTCTTGTCGTGTGGCTTTTTTCGGCTCGGAAGATGGGTTCAATGCAATACACTTTTTCTAATCCCCCCACCACAAACATTTGTTTGTAGATTTGGGGACTCTGGGCGAGGGAAGCGGTTTTTCCAAAGTAGGGGAGTTTGAATTCTTCGGCTCCACTTTCAACCCCTGCCGCGGTAAGTTTGGGTGTTTGGATGCTCACAAACCCTTCTTTTTCAAAAAACGCAATGGTTTTGGCGAAAATTTTGCTGCGCACCATGAAAATGTCCTTCACTTTTTCCCTTCGAACGTCCATAAAGCGATAATCAATTCGCTTGTCTAACCCCGTAGTTGTTTCGGACAATAATTCAATAGGCAAGGGCTGCTCAGCCTCATTTAAAATAGTTATTTCTTGCGCCTCCACCTCAATTTCTCC
>JAGVNS010000097.1 GCA_020053155.1 Nitrososphaerota archaeon | reverse complement strand
CTTTTCCAACTTTATTCGTATCTCCCATTTTCATATAAAAAATCCTCCCATGTTGAGGAGCATACCATTCGCTTGGTATATATTTGTTCGCATGCGAATTCGGAAAAACGGGCCCGCCCGGATTTGAACCGAGGCCGACACCTCCCAAAGGTGCCATGCTACCAGGCTACACCACAGGCCCACAAACTTTTGTTAACACAAAAGTTTAATCAAAATACGTATGGGTACCCATTTAATTGGGTACCCAAACTTCCGCGCGGCCGCAGGTTAGCGGCCGGGTGCACCACAGGTCCACAACCGCATGAACGGTTGACGCTCAGCCTTTTAAGAAAAGGCTGGCGAAAAACGTTTTCGCTAATCTTTCCTAAAGGAAAACACATTCCCCCTATTTATGGAATTCGGTTATGCTTTCTTTTTGAGTAGGCGTTTCAACCCCGGAATTTCCACTTGGGAATAGAGAACGAACAATTTGCATGGTTCGAGGGCGCGGCGATAGGCATATACCCTTACCAGCCCCCCCAGTTTTTCATTGTTTTCTCCCGTTCGTTTGGATGAGGCAACGATGCTGTCCATTTCGTGCGCGAATTGGGTAGAACCCAAGAAAAAAGCAAGTTTTTCCAAATCGGCCGCCGTTTTTCCAGCAGGTCCTTTCGCCAGCGCCGCATCGACTTTTTTTAAATCAACCACTTCTCCCAAATACTGTTCCATTTTCTTATCCATACTCACGGAATACGAACCCAAGAACTCGATGAAGGTACGCGGACCGGATTTTTCGTGTAAGGTCATTTTTTTGATGGCTTTCCAACCCGGATAATTGGCAATCAACTGAATGTGACCCCCCATTTCTTTCAATTGCAATGCGGGATAGAATTGGGCGTAATTAACGAAGACATTATGGTGTGCGAGTATCTTTCGAACCGCAATCAATCGGATGAATTGAGCCATTTCTCCCTGTTCTTTCTTTTGGAATTTTTCGAGGGCGGACGCCTCGCTTATGGCTTGCCCCATCTTTCTCGAATTGAGAAAGGCAATTCTATTTCCCCAATTGGATTCGCTTTGCGAAACGGGGTTTTCGGCGAGTGCTTTTTCAATGATTGAAAAATCCACTATTTTTCGCACCCCTGCTTCAACCAGGGGGTCTACTCCTTGCGTGGTTTGGGTGAGGAAAAAAAGGATTTCGGATGGAGAAGCAGAAGGAGTAACGGTTTTGGTTTGATGGGCCTTCCACCCTCCCAAATCCACGCTGAAATCGAGTGTGTTTTCCATGGGAACCTGTTTCTCTTGGTGAAAGACCGCATTATAAACCCGTTCGTGGGCTTTCGCCAAACCCGCGCATTTTTTATAGAAGCATTTCTTTTCCCTTCTCATATGGCTGCGCGCATGGGTCCAATGGAAAAACTCCGTCATTATGGATATCAAGTGGTGTCATTTGAAAACAAAAAAGGGTGGTCAGCGGGAAGGCACACGTATTCGGAATACGTTTTCCTTTTGGCCGTTGCTTTGTGGTTTGCGTTTGTTGCTCCTCAATGGATTGGTCCGGCGGCATTGTTATCCGCTGCCATTCTAGTAACGGGGTTTTACATCCTCTACCTCCTCATTCTCTTCTTCATGTCAGGGGGAAGGGGGAAAATGGTGGATGTCATCTGATACGTGAACGGTCATGCCCATCTTTGCATTCGTCACCGACCTCTTTTTCAAATCCAAAATCGATGCAACCGCCAAAGCACTTGGAAAGACCGTCGAATTTTCGAGTGATGTGTATGCGTCAAAAAAAGGCGATTTAATTTTGGTGGATTTAGAAGAGTTTGGGTTAGAGGGGATTCAAAAACTACGTGAACAAAACCCCCAAACAAAAATAATTGGTTTTCTTTCCCACAAACGAGGCGATTTAATTCCGCGGGCTAAAATGATTCCAGAATTGCGAGTGATGCCCCGCTCTGAATTCGCCAAAAAATTAGAACAACTCCTGTCCGAATGAGAGCTCATCTATCCATCTTTTTTTGATTTTGGCCAAATCTTCTTTGGAAACGTTTTTGTAAAACTGGTGTTCAGGCTCGATGCAGACAATCGGTCCCAATCCGCAATAATCCAAGCACCCGCTTTTCACGATGCGCACTTTTTTCTGCAGCCCTTTCTCTTTCACGTATTCTTTCAGTTCCGCGTGCAAATCCGCGCTCCCCCTATTCCAACAATACTTTTCATCCGTTCCACCTTTGGTGTTGCCACAGACCAAAATCAACCTAGATTGGGGGGAAAGGATGGGCTCCATATACTGAAAATAAACCAATGATTTTAAGTAGAGATAAACCGTCTTTTAAAAAATGCGAAATGCGAAAGGTTGGAAGCGGGTGATTAGCCCGGACATACACGTTACCGTCATTGGACCACGGGGCGGGCCTTTGCGTGAACGTCACCTTCTGCTTCCTGGACACGTAGCCGAGGCACGCGTCCACCCGATAATAAAAGGGCATCCGGGAACCATCCCCCAAATTACTACGCGCAGTATTTTAGCTCGTTTAGGGGTGGAGGTTCATTATTCAGCAGAGCAAATGCCTGAACTGTTGAGCGGCGTTCCTCCTTCCCGCGTTCTACTCACCCATTCGGGGGAAATTCCCGTTCGTTTACGACGGGGAAATCGAACGCACCGCATTTACTACCCCACGCAAACCATCCCTGTGAGAAAGAGTGAAATGGATACAATGCGTCAAAATGGAACACTGGTATTGGGAAAAGATTTTCGGGTTTATCCAAATGGGTTTATGGAAATTGCCATCCAGCCCACGATGTATGAGTTGGACCCGGCCAAAATTTCAAAAATAGCGCGCCAAAATTGGATTTCGGAAAGCAAGCGGAAAGCGCTCATGAAACATTTTAAAAAAGTGGGAAAAGAAATCCGGACACGACGGGGACAGATTGTTCTTACGGAAACCCTTCCCGTTAAACTGCCCAAAGACACCGCTCTTTTCCTCCAATCCACGACGGATGGTCGTTCGTATCACATTCATTCCCTGGTTATTGATCCGGGTTTTGAAGGACCGATTGTGCTCGAACTTTTTGGCATTCAGGGAGGGGTTAAACCCGAAAAGGTGCGGGCGTGGTTGATGAAGGTCCGGGGAGCGTAAAATAACACAAGCGTTAAATAGCGCCTTTCGGACTCTCTCTCATGGACATTTTACCTAATCTCCTGCCTCATGTTCTGTTTGTCCTTTCCATGCTGGTAAATCTTTCTCTCATTATTTTTTTCATTTTCCAGAAAAACAACAAAGAGCGGTTCAATTTTCTCATCCTGGTGGCGGCGGTTTTCTTCATTATTTTTGCCTCTTCCGGGAGGTTTTCGGATTATTTTTTCACGCCGGAATGGACATTCATTTTCACGCAGATGGTCATCATGACATTGCTCGTGTTGACGGGAATCAATTTGGCCGTCAGCCGCGTGACGGCCTCCCTCCTTCTCCTCATTTACCTTGTCACACTCACCACCAATCACCTTTGGGCGGAAATCATCGGAGCGACGGTATATATCATCAACTCCTACTGGTTTATCCGCTCTGCAATCAACCTTGTTTTTCCAAAAAAAAGGCCGGAACTCCCCCCTCTTTATCCGCAGTAAATTCTTTTTCCCCTTACCCTAAATGATTCAAATACGCTTTTCTTTTTTTCTCGGGAAACCGTTCAATCGCATAGCGGAGCATGGTGCGCGGCATTCGTTGGACGTGTTTTTTCAAAAACGCCTCAAGGGCTTTTTCATCTCTTTTTCCTATTTCACGAAGCATCCACCCGCACGCTTTGTGAATCAAATCGTGTTTATCGGTGAGAAGTTTTTCGCAGAGTTTGAACGTATCATTAAAATCGTTTTTTCGGATGAACGCAAACGTGGCAATGACGGCCATTCTGCGCTCCCACAAATTTTTGGATTGGATATAGTGATAGAGAATTTTTCGGTCTTTATCAATCAAATAATTTCCCAAAATCTTATCCGCGGTCAAATCCACCAAATCCCAATTGTTAACCGCGTATTTGTTTTTTAAGTAAAAGTCAACAACCACTTTCTTTTCTTTTTCGGTTTTGGCTTTTTTGTATTTTTCAACCAAAACCAACAATGCGGTTAACCGCTCTTCGTGGTAGGGGGATTTCAGCGAGGGAATCAATTCCGAAACAGGGGTGTCCAAGAATGTGCGTGCCGCCTTTCTCGTTTCGGGAACCGTTACTCCTACAAAAATATCCTCTTCCCCATATTCCCCTTTTCCCGTCTTGAAAAAGCGCATCAACACGCTGGCTTTTTCCTCATTCGCCACACGCTTCAACTCCCCCCGAATGGTTTTCATGACTAAAACAATAAAAACGAGGTTAAAAACGCGCGGAATGAGGGGATTCAAAAGATGGATTTAATAGGAAACGTGGGTCATTCCCATTTAGTGGGGTGTATTCGCATGGATCGAGCTATTCCGGTTGCGG
>JAGVNS010000077.1 GCA_020053155.1 Nitrososphaerota archaeon | reverse complement strand
TCGCGTATTCGCTCGCCCAACAGTGGGCGACGCATATCGCCCTAAAGGGCGAGGCATTACACCTTTTTCGCCGGCCTTTTTTCCAAAAAGGCCGAGTAATATCTCTTTGACGGTTCTTTGTTTAGGAATATTTTAATATGTAATGGGAAAACGCTCATATCGTAAATTTATTTCCCGAACAGTTTCCCCAATCCATCCAGGGTTTTCTGCACGATGTCCCCCAGCTTTTCGGCCGGGTTTTTGATGGCCCACCTGGAGTTTTTGGCTTCGCGGTAGCTTTTCGCCCCTTTAGGAGCTTGATACTCGTTTATTTTTTCTACCGCGCCTTTCCCTACTGAATCGAAAAATTTAGCAGGATACTTTCCCAGCGTTCCCTCCATCTCTTTCATTTCCCCTTCATACACGGCACGGACTTTTTTCCCCGCCTTACGCACCCCATGACCCGCGGACTTGCTGGCTAATGTCAGCATGTAGGCCAGCAGAAGCAATCCCGCGACAATGACCCAGAACACTTGTTTGGTTAGAAACAGGATACCCAAAAAGACCAGCAAAAGGATAGTAGAAAGCGCGTTCATGCGAATCCTCCGGGTCCGCCCATTCCCCCATACCCCCCGCCCCCCATTCCTTGGAGCATGGACATCATGTCCGGGCTCATTCCCCCCGCACTATCTTCAGCGGGCTTCACTCCCACCAAATAGGAAATGATTACCAACCCCACCGCGATGTAGAGCATTTCCCCTTTTAACGCGCTTCCCATGAAAAAAAATACCGCTCCCGTTATGAGCGTCAGCAGAATCCCCGAGAGGGAGCGGAGGGAAATGAGGAGAAAGATGAGGATAGCGAGGCCCATCCACAAAATCTGGGACTGCATGGTGAAGGCGAGAAGGAAAACCGCCACCGCGTACGTAAACGTATCCATGTTTTGTCTCTCTCACTTGTCGAATAGCCCTACTTTCGTAAAAAGGTCCTTCCCGAACGTGGCAAAGGCCCACAACCCCACCAATATCCACACCAATTCGGGAAACTGGTAAAACGTGAGAAAGAGGATGAGAACTGCCGTCACGAGAGCGAGTTTGGTGCTCCCCACGTTCCCTTTGGCCCAATTGTAAATCCAAATGAATAGAAAGATAGTGATGGCCAGGTGAATGTTTTCGAGGAGGGAATTCAAGACCAGCATAGTACGAACCAGCGTCAACCCCTATTTAAGCATGGCATTTTTCACGCATCGTACACGCGGCCGGATTGGTTTTTCAGGTGATGCGACCATGCTTCTTTAACCAGGGTTTTGCCAAAGGGGGTGGGATATTTTCCATTGAGGCAGGCCATGCAGAGATTGGTTGAAGGCACGCGCAACGCGCGAATCAACCCTTCAATGGTCTGGTAGCGCAACGAATCCACGTGCAATTCCTTGGAAAGCGTTTTTTCCAATGCGTCAATGGTACCGGACTTTTCTCTCTCCCCCAACGGAGGGCCATGCCGGGCCGCCGTGAGTTCACTAAACGTCGTCATGTCTATCCCATAAAAACACGGGTTAAAAATGGGCGGGCAGCTGATGCGCGCATGCACTTCTAACGCTTTCCCCTCTTCCTTAATTTTCAGCGCAAGCGCACGCAGGGTGCTTCCCCGCACAATGGAATCTTCAATCAAAATGACCTTTTTCCCTTGCATCACATGCGGGTTGATGGTAAATTTTTCTTTTACCTTGTCTTGCCACTTCCCTCCCTCGATGAACGTCCGCCCCACATACCTATTACGTAACAATCCTTCCTTGGAGGGAAGTCCAAGGGTGTATGCATACGCATCTCCTGCCGGCTTGCTAGTGTCGGGAACGTTTACTACCACATACTCGCTTGGATTAACCAGAAGTGTTTCCGCTTTTGCCAATTCTTCTCCCAACCGATACCGGGCCTCATACACCGACGTTCCCTGCATCGTGCTTCCCGGAGAAGCGAAATAGACCCACTCGAACATGCAGTGCGAAACCGGGTGAGTTGACGGGGAGAAGCGTGAGTGAACAAGTTTGTTTTGGTACACGCGAACCATTTCGCCGGGCTTCAAATCCTGAATTCCCGATTGGACGAATGGAAACAAGGCTACACTTTCACTTGCCGCGAGGAAAAACTCTTCCGTATCAATGTAACACATGGGTTTGAACCCGAATGAATCCCGAATGACGCACAATTCTCCCCGCGCATTGAGAAAGGCCAAATTGTACGCCCCGTCCACATTCGTCGAAAGGTCGGCAAACGCATTTTCGAGCGAATTGGGAGCATCACCCCCTAATTGATGCGCGATTAAGTGCATCAATGCTTCCGTGTCCGCGTGCGTTTTGAAATGGTACCCTTTTTCTTTTAATTCGGCTCTAATTTCGGGCGCATTGGTGACGTTCCCGTTGAATGCAAACGAAAACCATTTCCACATGCGCGCATGTACGCGTTCAAACGGTTGAGCGTCCGCACACGCGTCGCTTCCGCTCGTCGCATAGCGCGTGTGTCCTATCCCAATCGTTCCCGCATAGTCGTTAAACAATCGCGCAACTTTCTCCGTGTCACTCAAACAAAAAACCTCATTCACCAATCCATTTCCTTTGTGCGTTTTGAGCAGGTCGGGCTTCTTATCATTGTAAATGGTTACCCCTGCGGAAAGCTGTCCGCGATGCTGCAATTGTAACAGCATTTTTTGCAGGAAAAAAAGAGCCCCCCCTTTTGGATAATGCGAAAGGTCTTTTTTGAGGTACACCGCGGCTACCCCGCACGCTTCGTGGGGTTCGGAGGAGGATTCCGCCGGTAGCATGGGAAGGGCCATGCAAGAGAATACGTCCTGAAGATACTTAAAGGTTGCAAAAAACGGCCCTGTCATAAAGACGAATGACTTCCTCCTCGGCCTAAAGGCCGAGGTATCCAATAATTTTAAGGGACACGGCTCGCGTATTCGCTCGCCCAACAGTGGGCGACGCATATCGCCC
>JAGVNS010000035.1 GCA_020053155.1 Nitrososphaerota archaeon | reverse complement strand
GGGCGATATGCGTCGCCCACTGTTGGGCGAGCGAATACGCGAGCCGTGTCCCTTAAAATTATTGGATACCTCGGCCTTTAGGCCGAGGAGGAAGTCATTTACATTGAGCCCGCAAGCGAGGATTCAAAAAAAGAGGTCCCGGTTCAAAGTCAGGGAGGCGGGACTAATACCTCATTCTTGACGTCAGAACTCATTTTTCAACAACAGTATATTCCCCTTCTTTCAAAGCATATATTGGCAAACTTTTGTTGCCATAATTTTTCAATTTCTTATATGCTTCAGTCCAATTTATTGGTCCACGCGGATCATTGTTACCATACGCTGATTTGTAGTGTGCCAGAAACTTGATGGGGAGGATTCCTAATCCGTCCATTAATTCTCTCCAGTCGCATGTCCAAAAATGCTTAGAAAGTACGTGAGAACTTGCTGAATTTGTGGCCACTACTTTCCCTTTCCATATGTCTGGTATATCAAATTTCTCAAACCAATATCTAATGAGGTGGTCATCTCCCCCGTGTATGTATATCGTATCTGAGTTCTTAATTTGTTTTTCAAAGGCGGAGGGGATTGCTAACTCAAGAATGGGTGAAACTCCTCTCGAGACTAATTTGATAATATCTTCTTTGTCTTGAGCGAACTTTGTCTCCCAATCTTCTCTGGGTTGAGCAAAGCAACAAACAAGTAATTTTGGTTTGTTTCCTAATCCTTTAACAATCTCAGTAAAGAATTTCTTTGCTTTAGCAGGATTATTCCTAAGACCTCCAGAGTTAAGGATGTATTTGGTCATGATTTATCTTATTGTGAGGGTATTTATTAAGGTATTTTGGAAAACCAATGGATAAGATATATCTTTATGTGCGTTATATGTCTATAGTAGTGTAGTTGGTGAAGTTTATGCAGGTCCTACACTACCCCACTATCAAAACCGTTCTTTTGGTCGAAGAAATCCTCAAAGAAGCCAAAGAACCTCTTTCTCGCTATGAGTTATTGAAGCGAGCTGGCAACAAGATTATGCGCCCTACTCTTGATGTGATTATTGAATACTTAGAGAAGCGCTTTATGGTTTTAGACACTCCTAAAGGCATCATTTGGGCATATGTTCCTAAAGATAAGATGAAGCGTTTGATGGATGCAAGCGCGGAAGTGTGAAAGCACGCGTTTGTAAGCCTTTAATTGGCGGTTTTCAGAAGAAAGGGTTTTATTCTGTAACTGGAGGGATATAATATGACAAACGAAAAAATGGCTAAACGAACCTTTACGATGGTTATTGAAAAAGATGAAGAGGGCTGGCTTGTTGGAGAAGTGCCAGAGTTAGAAGGATGTTATACTCAAGCGAAAACGATGGATGAATTGTTGAAGCGGATTAAAGAAGTTATTGAGCTTTGTCTTGAACGCAATAATGAACATGAAGTTTCATCCTCTCGTTTTGTAGGATTGCAAGTCGTCGAGGTGTAACGACTTTGTCCAAAGTCTTTTCCGGCAAAGAGTTAGCCAAGATAGTCGTCAAACTTGGGTTTCACGAAACAAGAGTAAAGGGAAGCCATCACCAATTTGAACACCCTGATGGAAGAGTTCTTACTATCCCTATTCATGGAAACGAACCGGTTGGAACAGGAATTCAAGGGAAAATAATCAAAAAAGGATTGAAGATGGAGAAAGAAGAATTCTATAAGATGGTAGAGAAATTATGAAAGCAAGTCCGGGAGGCGGGACTATACCGAAAACGTGGTTACCATTTGCACGGTGCCGCTGATTAGCCATATGTTTGTCGAAGAGGGTCCAAGTACATTCATTAGCAGTGCTCCTAAACCTGCTCTTGAACTTCTGGGCCGGGTCACGATACTGCGTGTTCCTTTGGGATGTGGATAGGTCATTTCATCCCTTTTTCGTCTTTATCTCAAACAGTATTTGCTGATTCGTTTCGAGTATTTTCTGCATCAACGTCTGCAGGGCTTCCATCAACGCTTTGGCGTCCGAAACGTCTTTTTGAATCTGGTCTGCGCGCACGTTGAGCGTGCTCACGCGATTACTTAACGTATCCAGATTGGTCGCATCCATTTTGTCGTGCAATTCGACAACTGCTTGGTGCGTGTCGCGCAGTTGCTGCCCATGCTGTTCCAATGCCAGATGGGTGATGTTGTCTTTCAACGACTGCTCTTCATGGTTCAGCATGCTCCGCTCATCCAATCGTTGCACGACTTTTTCACTGGTACGGGAGGCAATGACCTCATGGTCCAAGTCCGTCATGGCATTGTCATCGTTCATCTCCGACCGAAAAGAAGATGAGGGAGAGGGCGGGCTTGGCTTGCCGGTTCCGGGAGGGAAAGTCCCGGCTCCTGACAAAAACGCCTGGGTCTGACTAAAGGAGAGTCCCAAATCCGTAAGGGTGGAAGAGATGACCTGCTCGGAAAGTCCGGCTTCGCGCATTTTTTGGATGGTGTTTCGTACCACTTCTTCGTTGACCATGGGAGCCTCGGCGGGGATTTTATATACGAGAGTCGCCTGCGCTATAAAAATACCCAGGATGATGCCATGCCCTTATTCAAAATAGCCCAGGGACCGTGGACCCTGCTCCTCAAAGGGTCCGTTCAAGACCGTGAGTTGGAGATTTACACGAATCCTGAGAAAGTTCTCTATATCCAGATTCTCCAGCAGGAAAATGGACAGTACGTGAACGCCATTTGCGAGTTCTACAAACCCTACCTGGCGACGGGAGACGTGAATGGGTTTGTCCAAACGCTCCCTCGCGATGCGCTCATCCTGACCCAACACAACGCGGGGGAGACATACACGTTTCTCCTGCTCAGCTCCACTCCCATCTCCGTGGTGTGGGAAGAGAGCATCATCCTGGAGCAGACCGACATCCTCCTCAAAAAAATGGGGGTAGGAAGCACCCTCCTTTCCGACGTGGCCAACGCGTATGACGTGATTCTCAAACCCATGAATGAGAATCCTCCCCGGGTTTCGGAAGCGTTTTTTTCCATGCCCATCCTCTACTCCTCCATTTCCACGAATGCGCATTCCTCCCTCGAAAAAAACGAGGGGGTATCGGCCGAGTCTTCCGCTTCCGGCCACATGGGGGCGCTGCCCGGGGAATTCGTTTTGGGTACGACCGCCAATGGACTCATGGTCAAGGAACCCATTATTTTTTTCAAAAAGACGGGAATTTTCAACGCCCGCATCGAACATCGTACGCACATCGTCCAAGTGCTCGCGGAGGGAGCGTTGTTCTCCAACATCCCCATCGTCATCGTGGACTGGAACAATGAATTCTCCGTCATGCGCAATCCCAATCCAACCCCCCAACGTTTGCGCGAGCAAAAGATTGAAGGAGACCCCATGGGCTTTCCCCTTAAAGAGTTTGTGGCGCCCGAAAATTTGAAGATAGAGCTATTCATGGTTTATCCAGAAGGGTTGGCTGAAGTGCTGGGGGTAACCAACCATGAGATGGGAAATCATTTGACTCGTTTTTTGCACGAGCACAAAGTGGGGTCAATCGACGAAGCCATTGGAATACTCCGCCAGCTTCCACCCTCCGAATCATTCAACGCGTTCCAAATAGCGGGTTTGATGCGCCTCTTTAATTTGCTCAACCAAACGTACCCGGAATTGTTCAATGGGATGAATCCCACGGAAGAAATTTCCAAGTCCTGGTTCCAATCCATTGGGAGGGTAGGCATACTAAGGCTCAAAACGGTAGCTCCCAAACTACGCCGATTGTTGGTGTACACCATCCTGCGGGGCGTGTATGAATTGTACGAGCGCAAAGGGGTTTCCGGCCGCGTCAAATCCCTCATTATCATCCCCGAAACCACGCAATTGTTTGATGCCACGCACGAACCCTTGCTCTCGCGTGAAATGGTTCGATTGCTGGGGCAAAGCCTGAACCAGGATGTAGGATTCGTTCTATCCGCCTCGCACGAAATAGACTTGCCCAAGGAAATCATGAGCATGCTGGATGCCAAACTTGGGGTAGTCTCGGGCCGCGAGGCCGCCGTGACATTGGCGGGAAGAAAAAACTACCGCGTGAGCATCCGCGATACGTACTCGCAGCCCGTGGTAAAGGACTTTTTCAATTTGTAAAGATTATTTCTTTTCTTTTTCTTCGAGCATCTGTTTGGCCTGGTCTATCGTGACAAAGTGCAGAGGGTTCATCGCATCAATGACATACTTTATTTCTTTCACGTCATCCACTTTCGCGGATTGCCGCGAAACCTCATCCAGTTTTGATTCCAATTCCGCGAGGCGTTGGGAAATGGCGTTCACTTGTCGCGTCAAATCTTCGATAGCCACTTTTACGGCATCCGAAACCCCTTGATTTTGAGTGTTTCCCATTTCAGTCTGCAAATCGCGTACGCGCTTATTGATAACAATGAGGTTTCTTCCCAAAATTTTCTCGTTCCGCACCAAATACTTTATTTTTTGGGTAATGACCAAAACGGCCGCATTCAGGGCTTTCAGGTCCCGGTTAAGCGAAAAGAGGTAATCGCTCCCTTTTACTGGGGGAGCGCTGCTTGAAATAGTGGATTCGGAGGAGGGCCCTGGCATGGCTTAAAGAGTGTATTGGGGCCTTAAAAAAGGACTATGGGCCATCCGTTGAACGTGGATAAAGGGGTCTTATTGGACGTGCAAACGCACGAAGAGCACGGGAAGAGTATCGTGGACGTGTTCATAAGGGGGCCCATGGATGGGAGCCTCATTCAAAGAGTCTCGGACTTCAACTTCCCCCCATACTTCTACATAAGTATAATTCCTTCCGCTAAACCCGCTAAAGTGGAAAAAGAACTTTCGGAAGAAACCCTTCCCGGAGGAATAAAGCCCGTTTTTGTGCGCAAAGTGGAGAAAGAGAAAGTAGTGTATTTGCAAATGGGGTTTGCTTCGATTGCCGAATTAGTAAGAGCCCGCGATGGAATACTTACGTATCCCTTTGTTCAATCCCTCCACGAATCCAACATTCCTTACACCAAGCGCTACTTCCTCGACAAGCGCTTGCGTCCCTATTCAATGGTTGAAATTGAGCGTGATAAAAATGGAAACATCCAAAAAATAAAAAATAGTGATGAACCCGCGCCCCCGCTTCGCACGGGAGCATTCGACATTGAAACGTATGGAAAATTCTCCCGAATCTCTCCCGAGAAAGACCCCATCATTTCAATCGCTATTTCGTGTGGCGCGGGAAAAAAGGTTTTTCTGCACGCACCCTATGCCGATGCCATTACCATATCCCAGCCGGATGAAAAAACAATGCTCGAATCCTTTCTCACGTTTACTCGTCTTGCGGATTTGGACATTTTGTACACGTACAACGGGGACCATTTTGACATGCCCTTTTTGGTGGAGCGCACCAAAAAATATCATATTCCCATCGACTTTGGTCATTCTGGAATCCAACTCATTGGAAAAGGAACCGAAACCAGCGCGCGCATCCATGGATTGCAGCATGTGGATGTGTATCAATTGGTTCGTCTCCTTGTACGGTTTCAATTTTTCAAATCCCCGCGCTTGGATTTGGAAAGCGTAATGCGTGCCGTTTTTGGAGAAGGAGAAAAAACCCTTACGCACAAAGGAATCACCGAGATTTGGGAGAACCAAAAAGGGTTTGATGTTCTCGCCAAATACAATCTTACGGATGCCGAGTACACACAACGATTGGGAACTGAATTTTTGCCCTTGCTCATGGAATTGGCACGCTTGGTTCGACAGCCCCTGTTTGAAGTCAACCGTGCCACCGCCTCCCAACTGGTGGAAATTCTGCTCATGCATGAATCTGTTGAACTCAACCAACTGTTTCCCAATCCCCCCACCCATGACCAAGTGGAGGGGCGCTTGCAAAACCCCATTGAAGGGGGGTATGTGAAAGAGCCCGTAGCCGGACTGCACACCAACCTCGCGGTATTGGACTATCGCTCCATGTACCCAAGTATCATGATTTCGCACAACATTTCCCCGGACACACTCGATTGTGTTCATTCGGAATGCAAAAAAGGGGCCAATCTTTCTCCTACTGGGCATTGGTTCTGCACCCAACGTAAGGGATTACTTTCAGTCGTACTTGAACGCATTTTAGACCAGCGCATTGAGGTGCAGAAACAAATGGATGTGCTTCCCAAAAAAGATACTCAACAAATCGTGCTCAAAGCCCGCAAGCAGGCGCTCAAAATATTGTTGAACTCTTTTTTTGGAACCCTTGCCTACCCCCGCTTCCGCTGGTACTCTCGCGAATCCGCGAGTGCCATTACCGCATGGGCGCGTCACTATATTCACCAAACCCTTGATTGGGCCGAGAAGGACGGATTCACTCCCACGTATGCCGATTCCGATTCCGCTTTTTTACTTTTGCCCAAACCCAAAACCGAGGAAGATGTGAAAAAGTTTGTGGAGAAGGTCAACAAAAAACTCCCGGGGAGAATGGAGCTGGAATTCGAAGGGCTGTATGAGCGCGGACTGTTTGTTACGAAAAAAGAAGGGAAGGCCGCAAAGAAACGATACGCGCTGGCAAGCTACGACCACGAACTCACGATTGTGGGATTTGAATATGTGCGCAGGGACGTAAGCATCATTGCCCGCGAAACACAAAAAAAAGTGTTGGAAGAAATTCTCATCAATGGAAATCCCAAAAAGGCCCACGACATTGTATTGGGTGTGGTGAAGCGTTTGCGTGAAGGGAAGGTTCCAAACAAAGAATTAGTGGTACTCACCCAACTCCAGCGCCGGCCGGAAAACTACGCTGCCACCGCCCCCCATGTTTCCGCGGCCATCAAAGCCCAAAAAAGGGGAAAGGAGATAGTGGTAGGTCAGATGCTCGGATTCATTATTACCAAAACGGGAAAATCCATTTCCGACAAGGCGGAATTGGAAGAATTCGTGAAAGAAGGGGATTATGACGCGGAGTATTACATCCAAAATCAAGTCATTCCTGCCGTGGAAAAGATTTTTGCCGAGCTCGGAATCGATTCCACTGATTTAGAACGCGGCGGGAAACAGACGGGATTGGGGGCATTTGTTTAGTTGGAAGGGCGGCCGATAGGTTTATTAGGATTGTATTCATGTTATGTTAATGGTGTATTAATGCCTGTTGCTATTGTTGAATTGGAAGAGAAAAATAACCGAGTTATCAATATTGTGAAAGCGCGGTACGGCCTCCGTAATAAGAGCCAGGCGATCAACAAGCTGGTGGAAGAATATGCGATGATGATTCTACCTACGGAACTTCGCCCCGAATACGTTAAAAAACTCCAACGCATCGAAAAGGAAAAGAGCATTCTCGTGAAGGACGTGGACCACTTTTTTCAAAAAATGCGTTCGAGATGATGGTGTTTGGCGTACTCTCTTCGAATCAAGTCCAATCTTATAAAAGCATTTGAGAAAATAGCCAAGCGCGACCCCGTTCAGTATGAGGCCATTCAGCGGAAAATAAAGCAGATACTATTAGACCCACACCACTATAAACCGCTCAGTGGCACCATGAAAAATAAATTTCGTGTCCATATCATGGGGTCGTTTGTTTTGGTGTTTGCTATTATTGAAAATGAGCAGGCCGTAGAATTGTGGGATTATGACCATCACGACGCTATTTACCAAAAATCGTGACGCGCACGATGTGGAATTATAACCCTTTTTCATGCCAGAATGAAGTATGGACGAAAAAATCGTTGAAAATTATCAAACAGCGGCCAAAGTGCATGCACTTTGCCGCGCCAAAGCCCGTGAAATGATTCAGCCAGGGGTAAAGCTCCTAACGATTGCGGATGAGATTGAATCCCTTACCCAAAAGCACGGGTGCGGGGTTGCGTTTCCGTTAAATTTATCCCTGAATGAGGCGGCCGCACATTATACGCCGAGTGAAAACGACGAAACGCGCGTGGAGAAAGGGGATGTATTGAAAGTGGATATTGGGGTGCACAAAGAAGGGTATTTGGTGGATGCGGCGATTACGCTGGATTTTTCGAATGATAAAGAGGTGGCTAATTTAATCACGGCTACGCAGGCCGCGCTGGAAGCAGGATTTGCGGAAGTAAGTGAGGGCGTTGAAGTGAGTGATTTGGGAAAAGTCATTGAGCAAACCCTCCGTTCATTTGGAGTAGACCCCATTGAAAATTTATCGGGTCACGGAATCGACCAATACACGGCGCACTGCTCCCCCTCCATTCCTAATGTGGAATCGGGGGATTCGGACGTGTTAGAAAACAATCACGCGTATGCCATGGAACCCTTCGCTTCCATTCGGGGGAATGGGAGAATTGTAGACACGCAACAAGTGGAAATTTTTGAAGTGAGGGGAAAGGCCAACATGGTCCGTAATCCCGCCGCACGAAAACTGTTGGAGTTTTGCACCCAAAAATATGAAGGGCTTCCTTTTGCGGAACGCTGGCTCGCACGAGACTTTGACATGAATCCCTTCCAACGAAAAATTGCCATGCGCGAATCGGTCAAATTCGGGGCATTGGAAGCCCACCCCGTTCTGAAAGAGAAGAAAGGAGCCATCGTTTCACAATTCGAAACCACCATGTTAATAAACGAGGGAAAAGTCCTCCGTCTCGTATGAGCATCGAGTGGGGTTCGCGCAAAACCCTCCTAATGGGGGGTGCCATTTTCCTATTCACCGTACTATGGGCCTTCTTCCTGGACCAGCTCGCTATTACCCCAGACTCCCTCCTCGCCAACGTGGGAAACATTCAAACCATCGGATTCATTTTTTCCGTCCCCTTTGCGGGGTTTGTCCTCTTCTTTGCCCTGACTCTCGGCACCATTACCGCGTCCTCCGACAAGGATGAACGCGGCCGGGTCTATGTGGCAGTCCTTGTTCCCACCATCATTGCGTGTGCCATTTCCGCACTCTTTTTTTCCAAATTCGCGCAGTGGTATCCTCTTGCCCTATTCTATTTCGGGAGCATTCCACTCATGCTCGAAACCAGTCGTATGAAACGGTTGGAATTGAAGAATTTTGTGATTCTGCGCTCCAGCTTCTCCGGGGCCCAGCGCGGATTGCAAATTCTAGGGATTGGGGTGTTGGTCACGCTGGCAGTAGTGGCCCTTCCCCAAAACCAAACGTTATACGAGAAATTCGAGGAAGCGTTGTTCCAGGGAAAAGTGATTCAACAGCTCGACGTCCAAAAGATAACCGCGGATTTTCTCATCACGACGCAGCGCAACACGCTGATACAAGTCACGGAATCCGATTCCTTTGGTTTGTTGCGGCAGAAGACCGATTCTGAAGTGACTAACTTTGTCACGTTGATGGATCAAACGTTGGAGACGGTCAATTCGCAGGAATACCGGAACAAAATAAACACGCAAGTTAAAGACCAGCAGAACCAAATCGACACCCAATCCATTCTCAATCAAATCCAAAAAACCGTTCCGGGATATGGGGCGCTGCGCGAGTATTATTGGGCCATCGCCGCGTTCATGGGGAGCATCTTGTTTTTCCTCGCCGCCACCTTCATCATTCAACCATTGGCCGCGGTATTTGGAACCGTACTCTATTTCATCATTCCCAGTGAAACGTATGGAATGGAACAAAACCCCTCTCCCGAAACGGCCTCTCCCACGACGGGGGGGTGGAAAACAACTGCCCCCGAATCCAGCGCTCCTACTCCCACATACACGCATGTGGAAGAATTTCCCAAAGAATAGAGTCCTCCCGCTCAGTGAGGGTTGGTATTTGAACGATATAGCCAATTGTTTTAATTTTTGAACTTTTTTAGGGCGGTTTGCTATATGCAACATTGCAAAAGCAACGCTTTTGCGATGCCTCACAAAGATTGGCTTTGTAAGGAAAGCCCTTCAATTGTTCAAATAATTAGGCTTTTTGCTATAAATACAAAAAATCACGCCGTCGTAGAGATGATGATTATTTCTTTTTCCATTGGGTGCGGGGTCGAATCGTGCGGAGGAGACTCAAGCATTTTGACCACGCGCTCAATGATTTCGGATTCGCTGTCTATTTCATGGTGGATGGTCATACGGTTCACATCCTGTGCATTCAGCCAATAAATCAATTCACGCCGTGATTCCATCATTTGATGTTTGGATGTCCCCTCGTCGTCTTCCGCCAAACGAGCGGTTGGTTTTCGATAAAACACCAGGATACCCGCGCTCCAAACTTCCGCATCCAGCTCTTTTTTCTGTATGGGTGAAAAGACATTTTGACCCCCCCAATACTGGGACTCTGAATCCAGGGCGATGTGGGATTGCGACAGGACCATCCCCTCCCCCGCGTATTTTTTGATGAAAAACGCATACGAATCCTCATTCGGTTGCCCCGTATCGACTTTCCACCCTAAACGAGTGGCTAACCGTTGGCAAAATTGGTCTTTTTCGACCGAACTTAACCCTTCTACCACCACGAACCGATTTTTCGTCATGACATCACCTCGCCCCATGGTCGAGTTTTAAACTAGTTATATTCTAGTTTCAGTCTTTTAGCAAAGAGTTTTATACTTTGGTCCCTTTCTTTATTCATGTCGCTGACGGATGGGGAAGTGCAGGTGGTTCTAGACTACCTACGCGACGAGCCGCGAACAGTCTTTGACTTATCCAAAAAAATTGACAGGAGTTGGGTGACAACGGAAAAGTACCTCCACGAGCTCCAAGAACGCACGGGACTTATTCGTCTCAAAACATTTAGGGAGGGAACCCAGGGAGCGCTGAAAATCGTCTATTATTCCCCCACCAGCCTGGCAGGATTGAACGACGTGCGCCAAAACCTTTCCGACCAAATCCTTTCGGCCAAATTCAAGCACGATTTTGACTTCATGGACGTTTTCCAGTTCATTCCAAAAGGAAAAAAGCACGCGTACAAGAGAGAGACGGACGAATACAAGCACCTAACCACGGGTGAACTCATCAAGAAAAAGGCTGAGCGAAACGTTTACTATTTTTCCGGAAATCTTTCTTTTCTTGGGAGGCAATACAAAGGGCCTCCCATTGAAGAGATAATGGAAGAGCAATTGCAGCGCGGCGTCAATTTAAAATTTCTCTGCCGCGTCAACATTTCTTCTCTTTCCAACATTGAAAAAATAGCCACGCTGATGATAAAGTACCCTAATCAAATCGAAATCCGCCACCGCTACCAACCCTTGAGGGGAATGATTATTGATGATGATTTTGCCCGATTCAAAACGTGGGAAAACAAGGATGATTATCGGATGGGGGAACTCCACAAGAACACGCGCGTCTATTATGAGGTGCAGGAAAAAGAATGGATTTCCTGGCTCCAATCCCTTTTTTGGAAAATGTGGAGAAGCTCCATTGATTACACCACCCGCATTGGGGAAATAAAAACGATTGTCGCGGAGGGGAATGAGGAACCCTTTTTTT
>JAGVNS010000009.1 GCA_020053155.1 Nitrososphaerota archaeon | reverse complement strand
GGGAAGGGGGAAAAGTCAAGTCAGGGGGGAAAGCGTCTGCGGTATATTTGAAAACCCTTCAGGAAATTCGCGAGGCGTATGAAAAAACAAAATTCATTCAAAAAACAAAAGAGTATTTGCTCCGATTGGATTCCATTCCCGATACGCAGGAATTGTACCGCCATTTCTTTGAGGCGGAAGTAAAGCCTTCCTTCATTGGCTCGCGTTTGATGTTCGGGAATGAAATTGAAAACTTTGAATTACTGGATGAATATTCGGTGGGAAAAACAACCGTGCAAATATTCAACCACCCCAACAAAGTGGCTAAGCTGTATTTCATTAACCCCCCTGAATATTCCCTTTCCCCGGAGAAATATTTCCTGTTATCCAAGACAAAAGAAGTGGTTTCAGGGTACAACCCTGGAAGAAGTGGCCTTTCCGACATTGCCGCGTCGCGAAATTACTTTACACGGGTCTACCAGGCAACGATTCGCGACTTAGCGCACCGAAACAACATCAAAATAGAGAATGAGGAAATAGAAGAGCTGGCAGAAGTAGTTTCTCGGTATACGGTGGGGTATGGAATTTTAGAATTATTATTAATGGACCGAAAACTTACGGACATTTTTTTGGATGCCCCCATTGGGGGGAAACCGGTATACTTGACGCACGCGGATTACGGACAGTGCATGACCAACATTCTGTACACGGAAAATGAAGCGGAGGCGTTTGTTTCCAAACTCCGCGCCATGAGCGGTCGTCCATTCGATGAAGCGCATCCCGTGCTTGATTTTGATTTGCCGGGGCAGGAAACCCGTATTGCAAGTATTGGAAGGCCTCTTTCTCCGGATGGATTGGCGTTTGCGTTTCGCTTGCACAAAACGACGCCATGGACGCTGGAGCAATATGTAGACAACAAATTTCTTACTCCCCTTTCGGCGGGAATGCTTTCCTTTTTCATTGACAACAAAGCCACCATGCTCATTACCGGTTCGCGCGGATCGGGAAAAACGTCTTTGCTGAGTGCGTTGATGCTGGAGATTTTGCAAAACTCAAGAATAATTGTTCAGGAAGACACTTTAGAGTTACCCGTCCCCTACATGAAAGACATTGGGTATAACGTTCAACGACTCAAAACCCGCTCTCCCATTGGAGTAAGCAAGAGCGACACCGAAGTTTCTCCCGAGGAGGCGCTCCGTACCGCGTTACGTTTGGGGGATTCGGCATTAATTTTGGGAGAGGTACGTTCGGAGGAAGCGCGGGTGTTGTATGAAGCCATGCGCGTGGGAGCGGCAGGAAACACGGTGTTAGGAACCATTCACGCGGACTCCGCATACAGTGTGTGGGACCGTGTGGTGAATGATTTGAAAGTTCCTACAACATCTTTCAAAGCCACGGATTTGGTTGTTGTAGCGCGACCCATTCGTTTTTCCGGTTCGTTAAA
Organism: Nitrososphaerota archaeon; assembly: GCA_020053155.1. Classification (GTDB taxonomy): domain Archaea; phylum Iainarchaeota; class Iainarchaeia; order Iainarchaeales; family VGJJ01; genus VGJJ01. The sequence continues at coordinate 1,187 of JAGVNS010000009.1, read as the reverse complement.
ATCCCATCGGCGAATGACGCAGATTACGGAAGTGAAGAAACACTGGAACAAGGACCCGGATAGAGAAGGCGGATTGTTGGATTTGATGCTCTATGACGCGCGCACGGATGCACTGGAATTGCTTGAGGATAATTTGAAAGAGAGTGAATTGTTTGAGCGCATACGCAGACTTTCTGGCCTCACCCTCAACCAGATTTGGGATGACATTCGTACGCTTGCAAACGCCAAATTGTTTATGGTGGAACTAAAAAACCAATACAAAGTTCCAGAAATATTGGAAGGAGAATATACTACGCAAGCGCGAGCCAAGCTGGCGTTGATGAAAGACATTCAGATTCAGGAGCACGGAAGTCCCGACTATCCCGTGTTATTAGAAAATTGGAAAGAATGGGTGAGAAAAAACACGCTGCAATCGGTTATCATGAAACAGAAGCAGCGCGAGGAAGAGAAGAAAGGAAATAAAGATGAGGAATGACTTCCGAAAAATAGTCCATAATGGGTTAAAACTTAGCATTTTATCAAGTTTTTATCCATTATAGCGTGTTATTTTAGTAACCTTTGTCGGGCAGTAAGCAACGACCAGTATATGGAATTGACAAAACTCAGTACGCGGCGGAACGATTCCAAATTGGGGATACTGATGAAACAGATCGTGTTGGAGAATTTGAAAACGACCAAAATGAAATTAGAGATGGGATAATTATCAATGGAATTATTTTTTGCCTTACCGCAAGGAAGAAAGGAAAGGGAATAAGGATGAGGAATAAAAAACGTTGTCAAAATAATTATTGATTTCGGCGTCGGAGAGGATGGGGATAAGTCACCTCGGGGTAAATCATATTATTTGCCAAAAGTCTAATCCGTAAAAGTAGAAGATGCCTTTCTTCTGGCGTTTTAAGATGGAAAAATGCCCCCTGATAGACCCCAATTAATTCAATGTTACGCTCATGTTCAGTCAAATTATGGCTCATACTCAAGTCCCTAATTCTTTTTGCCGCGCTGGGTTTCAGTGAAGGAAGGGCAGCGTTCAGCCTCTTTAAAAAAGCAGAGCGACTTGCAGACAATTCCCGTAATGAAGGAATGGTAGCTGTTGTGTGACACCGCTTATGTCACCACCGCTTTTTGTTTGGTTTTGAACACTTGATTGGGTGTTTGATAATTTAAACTTGTATGTGGCGTTCGGTTGT
>JAGVNS010000067.1 GCA_020053155.1 Nitrososphaerota archaeon | reverse complement strand
TCGACAGGAGATTTCCTCTATGAGTTTGATTAGCTATAGCGCTGGAGTTTATCAGAATATGTTTCACTTGGTCTGGGCGACCAAGTACCGTTATCAGTGCATGCGGAAAGAGAAGTACCGGCTCGCCGTGCGGCGAGCCCTTGAGGCCGCGGCCTCGAGACACGGAATTCAGTTTATTGAGTTGAGTGTGATGAGTGATCACGTTCACGCGCTCGTGAGCGCTCATCCGACGATGAGCGCGTCAAAAGCCCTCGGGCTTTTGAAAGGAGCGAGCGCGTATAGTCTCTTTCGCGAGTTTCCAAAGTTTCGTCTCCGTTATCCGCGCGGCCACTTTTGGAGTCGTGGCAAGTGCGGTCGCACCGTGGGAGACGTCGATCAAGAAGTCGTAGCGAACTACGTCCGCCAGCAGGCGGACCAAACCAGTCTCAAAGCGTTCTCCTAGTAGGATACCCAGGCCTTTAGGCCTGGGAGGAAGTCATTTTTTTCCAATCAAACGAAAAACCGCTGAAGACGTTATCCCGGTTGTAATTCAATATCGGGTGAATCCCGGCAGGAGTTCCTATAAGAATGGCGGCCTTCACTAGGTGATTCAACTTTTCCAATATTCGGAGAGTAAAAATTCCTCCCAAACTATGGCCAACGAGAATGGTGTCTTCGTTGATGTATTGTTCGTATTTTTTTAGGACCGCGAACCATTCCATTATTTTTGCAGGAACCATAGGTGGTGAAGGGAATTTTGGGACAAAAACCGTGTATCCTTTTTTCTCAAGTTCAATTTTTAACCAAGGAAACCAATTTTCCTCAGGATGCCCCTCTGTGCCGTGGATGATAATGACGTTCTTCATATCACACCCTTGTGTATTTGTCTATTTAATAAAATACGCGGAGTGAGGGATTCGAACCCTCGCCTGGTTTCCCAGAACAGCTTAGCAGGCTGCCGCTATAGACCACTCTGCCAACTCCGCAAACTTTTGGGAAAAGTTTGATCAAAACCTTCCCTCAAGCCTTATAGAAAAAAGGTTGGCGAAAAAAAGGATCGCTCGCCTCTTTGCTATGGGGCTTACTCCAAGGAAAGGGTTCGTGAATCCTTTTAAACCGGTTTATCCAGGAGGGTTTGAGCATGGACACGGCATTATTCTATTCGTTGGTTTCAGTCATTGGAGTGAGTTTAGTTTCACTAATTGGGGTGTTTACCCTTGCGCTGAATCAAAAGCGGTTGAAACAAGGCCTGCTGTACTTGGTCGGGTTTGCTGCCGGAGCATTGTTTGGAGATGCCCTCATTCATTTGCTCCCGGAAGCAACGGAAAAATTTGGTTTTACGCTCGAGGTTTCTCTGGCAGTCATTGCGGGAATATTAGTCATGTTTATCGTTGAAAAAATAATTCATTGGAGACACTGCCATTACCTCCATGAAGAGGAACAGGGTCAACCGCATAAACATCCATTTGCTATGACCAATTTGGTTGGAGATATGGTGCATAATTTTATTGATGGGCTGGTGATTGGGGCGGCGTATTTGGTAAGCGTTCCGGTTGGAATCGCCACGACTCTTGCGGTTGTTTTTCACGAAATTCCCCAAGAGATTGGGGATTTTGGCGTGTTATTGCACGGGGGGTTCAGCGTGCGCGAGGCATTGGTGATTAATTTGTTGACGGCCCTCACTGCCATTTTGGGAGCGGTGGCCGTTTTTGCACTCGGAAATTTTGCGGATGGTCTTTCATTTTGGTTGGTTCCATTTGCTGCGGGAAATTTTCTCTACATCGCGGGAAGTGATTTGATTCCCGAATTGCATAAGGAAGTTGATTCGCGAGTTTCATTCTTCCAGCTGGTAAGCGTGCTGTTAGGAATTGGCGTCATGGTGCTTTTGTTAGGGTTGGAATAGTTTTAGTACTAAACAACCACGCAGACTTTTTCCCCCGTCACGCTGGTGATGATTCCATTTTCGCTTTCGATGGGTTTGCACGCGCAGCTTGCTTCGCGTGTGTCGATTTGTAATGGTTCCCCATTCAGATTGTTTCCCTGTAAATCGGCTGTATTTACACAGGCGGGGTCGTTCCCCTCAATCCATTCGTAATTCGGGTCTCCAATGTCGGGTTGATTGGGGTCATTGGGTTCTGGACAATTGGGGGAGACGCATTTGAGGGTGGGGTAGACATTTAGTGCGTATGTGCAGTCTGAGTCCTGTTCGCACATGGCCCCTTGAACGAGGGACCCAAGGATAATAGGTCCTTGCTCCGGGGGAGTTTGTTCTACCTTGTTGGGATTGAAGTAGAGGATTCCCCCCACCAGTACAATACCTATTGCCAGTATGACCATAGTGATTTTATCCATGGGTTCTTGTTTTTTTTCGTCCTAATTAATCTTTCCTTTTGCCAGGAAAACCTTTTTTTTTAACCCCCTATTGGTGTGGTTTAAAACGTTCATTTGGTTATTTTTGAGCGGTTTCCATGACAAACCTCCCCGTTGAGCACATCGTGTTAGATTCCTTGGAAAAGGGGAAAGAGCACATTCTCCATTCTCTTGTGGAAAAAACAGGGCTTTCCTCAGATTCCATTCGCCGCATCGTGGGGGGGTTAGAGGAGAAAGGGTTGATAAAAGTTGTCCGTGAAAAAGTTGCCGATTGGGTGTTAACCCAAAGCGGGAAGAAAGCAGTTCAACAAGGGTATTTGCCTGAAGAATACATCTATGGCATACTTGTAACGGTCAAGCATTTACTCTTGGAGCAATTATTGAAAAAATTTACCCTGCTGGCTGTCAAGCATGGATCCACGGAGACCGAAGCGTCTAAGGAATTTGCTGCTGCATTTGGTTTATGCAAACGAAAAGGATTCATTCAACGGATTCAGAATGGGGGGTTTGCATTAACCCCGCTTGGCGAAAAAGGATTGAATAACAGTTCCGAAAAAAAAGTTCTCGAAGCCATTGCACGCGGGGAAATTCCTCCATTGAATTCTCCCATTGTTTCAGAACTCAGCGCACGCGGTCTCATTGCTCAAAAAATGCGCACGAACGAAATTGTCCAGTTGACCGAAAAGGGAGTGGAAGAGAAAAAGAGAGGTAAAACCTCCGCTTCAATTCAAAGAGAGGTGGGACCGATTACCCTCTCCTTGTTGGCGAGCGGGGAATGGAAAAAGGTGTCTTTCAAACCCTATGACGTTGCCACGGGAGTGGAAACGCGTTACCCGGGAAGAATTCATCCCTTGCGGCAGACCATTCGGGATGTGCGAAAGAGCATGGTAGAACTGGGTTTTAGGGAGATGGAAGGTCCCTTAGTCGAGAGCGCATTCTGGAATATGGATGCCATGTTCATTCCCCAAGACCATCCTGCGCGGGAGGTGCAGGACACATTTTACTTGCCTGGAATGGCGGTCCTGCCGGATGCCGATTTGGTGAAGCGGGTCAAAGCCATTCATGAGCATGGAGGGAAAACCGGTTCGAGAGGGTTTGGGTATGAGTGGGACCCTAAAATGGCCATGCAAATGCTCCTGCGCACGCATACAACGGCGACTACCTTCAGGGAGTTAGGAAAGGGATTACACCCTCCTGAAAAACGATTTTCCATTGGACGGATTTACCGCAATGAGGCCATGGATGCCACCCACCTTTCGGAGTTTTATCAAGTGGAAGGGTTTGTGGCGGGAAAAGGATTAACCTTGCGCCACCTTATGGGGATTGTGAAAGAATTTTGTGGAAAATGGGGGTTGACCCAAATCAAATTCAAACCCACCTACAACCCCTATACGGAGCCCTCCATGGAGGCTCTGGCCTATCATCCAGGATTGAAGCGCTGGGTGGAAATAATCAATTCGGGAATGTTCAGGGCGGAAAGTCTCAAACCCTTTGGGATAGACGTTCCCATCATTGCGTGGGGTTTTGGGTTGGAGCGGCTGGCCGTGTTACTGCACCAGAAAAACACTCTGCGCGAAATACTGGGGCCGGATGTCAGTCTGGATTTCATCCGAAACTATCCGGGTATCACTCACACGCTCATGGAAAAAGGGGGAAAATAACATGGTGAATGTCGATTCCACGCTCAACGACCTCAATTCCTACCTGAAAAAGCCCCTTTCCATTGAGCAATTGCGTGAAACATTGTTTAAAATGGGATTCGATTTGGATTCCGATAGTGATGATTCAGATGCGCTGAAGATGGACATTACGGCTGACCGGCCGGACCTGATTTCCACTGCAGGAGTCGCGCGGGCGCTCAATGCCTATCTTGGGCATCAAAAAGGCATTCCAAAAGTGGACGTGAAGCGTCAATCGGCGTATCAATTGGTCGTGGAAAAATCGGTTCAACCCGTGCGTCCTTTTACGGCCGCGTTTGTGGTGAAGAACATTCATTTGACGGAAGAAATGGTGAAGGAAATCATTTGGGTGCAGGAAAAGATCCACGACACGTTTGCACGGCAGCGTAAAAAAGCGGCGATTGGAATTTATCCCTTGAAAAAGATTCATTGGCCCATTAAATTCACTGGGGAAGCGCCCGAAAAAATAAAATTCGTTCCTTTGGGAGCAAAAGAAGAAATGTCTGGAAGCGAGTTGCTTCAAAAACATCCTACTGGGCAAAAATACGCCCATTTGCTCAGGCATCACTCCATTTATCCTGTTTTTCGCGATGCCAAAGGAAACGTGCTATCCATGCCCCCCATTATCAATTCACGGGATGTGGGGCAGGTTGCTTTGGATGACCATGATTTGTTCGTGGAGGTATCAGGGCACTATTGGCCCACCCTCTCCACGATCGCAGATATTCTGGCCCACCTATTTTTTGACATGAAAGGGGACGTTTATTCCGTAGAGGTGAAATACCCAGACGAAAAAAGTCCCCGCGTCACTCCAGAGTTGGGCAGGCAATCCTTTGCATTGGACGTGGAGTTGGTGAATAATACGCTTGGAACGCCATTTACTGCCGAACAAATTTCCGAATTGCTTTCACGGATGATGTACGACGTTCCCAAAATGAATCCAAAGCAATTGACGGTTGAGGCGCCCTCCTTCCGGGCGGATTTACTCCATCCCTTGGACGTGGTGGATGATGTGGCGCGCGCGTATGGGTTTGAAAATTTGAAACCCATTCCCGTTGAATTGTACACGCGGGGGGGGGTTTTGCCCCAGACGCAGTTCAATGAGGATGTTCGCGACTGCATGGCAGGGTTGGGTTTTCATGAAGTCATGACGTGGACCCTCACCAGTCACGAGCACCATTTTACCGTGTTCGAGCGGGAGGAAACCCCCCATGTGCGTTTGGGTGTGGTAAAGGAGCAGGGGTTAACGATGGTGCGCAACATGCTTTACCCGGAAACCATCCGCGCATTGCTTGCCAACCGGAGCCAGCCTCAGCCATTCAGATTGTTTGAATTGGACCAGATTGTGGACATTCACGAGCCGGAAGACACGGGAACCAAAACGCATTACAAATTGTGCATGATTTTGGGTCATGCTTCCGCCACCTTTGATGAGATGAAAGGCAACGTCGATGCGTTGGGGCGTTTTTTGGGAAGCACGGCAGTATTTTCTCCCGTCGAAATGAGTGGATTCATTTCCGGTCGAACCGCACACGTCAAAATGGGTCAACTAAACGGTTTTGCGGGGGAAATGCATCCGCGCGTGCTCAATCGTTTGGGCATTCCTTTTCCCTTATTGGTGTTTGAGTGCTATTTGACGCACTAATTCCCGTTATACGAACTCAATATTTTTCATCCGGAATGGTCTTGAACGACTCGTTGTAATGGTGGGCGCACATTAACGAGGTGTCGGCGAAGATGGGAATGTTTTTTTCTTTCAAATCAATGGAAAAATGCATGTCATCGAATGCCACATCATTATCCACCACGCGGAAAGAAAATTGGTTCAGAATATTTCGATGAATCAGCACGCACCCTAATCCGATGCACGCGACCTCGACCAAACGGGAAGGAAACAAGTACGTGAATCCCACCCAGTGTGCCACATTCTTCTTTTTGCTCTCATTGTCCGGATACACCATCAGTACGGGGGTTTTCCGTTCTTTTCCCCCCAAATTCACGCGATTATAATAGATACCCCCCACCACGTCCTTTTGATGCGTCAATAATTTTTCAATGATGCCGGGAGGAGGAACAATGTCCTGCTCCAGCGAGAAAAAGTAATCGTACTTTTCCTTCCATGCCATTTCACGCAAGAGGTTTCGCCCGTGCACGATACGCTGACGTGCGCGCGGGAAGAGGTGACCGGAATAGACGACCCGAAATGAATGCCCCGGATGGTTTTTTTCCCACTCTTTTCCAAGGACACGAATCTTTTCCGAATAACCAGGAGTAGTCGAGTTGTCTTCAATCACCACGTCAAAATGGGGGTAGGTGAGTGCACTCAATCCCTGAATGTATTTTTCAAGGGAATCTTCTTTCAAATCGCACGTGGGGCAGCCCACCAAGATGTGTGGGGAAAGGGTTTCGCTCATACGGTAAAATGTGAAACGAAAGTAATTTTCAATGGATTAGTTTGCCACAACCACGCGGTTTCCCATGGCTTGCCCCGGGAGTCCTTTGTCAAACTTTACACGGACTGCGCCCGTGTTTCCGTGCGAGCCCATAATTTTTCCAGAAATGACTTTGCTGGCAGGGCTTTTCCAGGAAACCTTTTTTCCTGCCAATGCGGCGGCTTTAATACGGGTATCCACCCCATCCACCTCTACAATGTACTGTGTAGGGTGCTGTGTATTGCGTCCGCGCCTATAATTCTTCAAAACGCCGTGCATCATATATATAACAAAAAACCACGAAAACAGGCTTTTAAAGGCATCTTTAAGATGCCATTCGGAATTAGGTAAAGAATGCTCATTGCAGGCGTAGATGAAGCCGGTAGGGGTCCGGCCATTGGTCCCATGGTGTTGGCCGTGGCGGTGATTGATTCGGAGGGCGAGCATTCTTTGCTTGAATTGGGGGCGCGGGATTCTAAAGTGATTCCGGTGGAGGAGCGGGAACGATTATACCCCATTCTCCAGTCTACCCTTTCTGCCTATCAAACCGTTCACATTAATCCAGAGGAATTGGACACATTGATGGATCATATTTCGCTAAATGAAATCGAAGCCATGAAAATTGGTTCGATGTTGAATCAACTCTCCCAAAAACCAAAAGTAGTGTTTGTGGATTCTCCCGACCCTACTGCGGATAATTTCGCGCGAAGAATTTACAATTATTTGTCCTACAAACCAAAAATTATCGCGGAACACAAAGCGGATGTCAATTATCCCATCGTGAGTGCGGCATCCATTATTGCAAAAGTGCAGCGCGACAGCGTCATCAAAGAATTGCAGGCCGCTTTTTCGGTTTTTGGGGACATTGGCTCGGGCTATTCGCACGATGAGCGGACCATTACCTTTTTGCAGAAATATTTGAAGCTGCATAATGCCCTTCCCAGTTGTGCGCGCAAAAAATGGGAAACGAATGTGCGCTTGACCAATGCGAGATGGCAAACTAAATTAACCTAATTTTTCCCCGCCATTATCACAAATCTCTTTCTCCGAAGCATGATTTCGAGTTCGAATTGGAGTATTTCAAAATTGTTTTTCGGATTTTTTACTCTTAATGTTTGTTTGTGCGATTGAATTCCCGCCACTTCAAATCCATTTTCCTCAAACAATCGCTTCACTTCCCTCACACGATGATACGTTTCGCGGGGATTGGCAATGCGGTCCGCCCAAAACGCTTGCGCGTGCGGATTCATTTTCATTTTCTGCCGCTTCTCAACCCCCATTAGCTTTTTTTCTGGGGAATTTCCATACTTTGCCCGTGAAATCCATTTTTTCAGCCGCTGCTCAAATCCCCCCCACGGGTGGTAGAATCCAACCAGGAGCATTCCTTTGGGTTTTACCCATTTGGCGATGCGTGAAAATCCTTTTTCAAAAGAAGGAGTGTGGTGCAGAACCCCAAAGCACGTTACTAAATCAAATTTTCGAAAGGGTTCAAACGAAAACAAATCCTTTGAAACGAAATCAGCATTTTTCAATCCAAATTTTTGAGCTAATTGTTGGGCCATTTCAATCGAGCGCTCCGAAAAATCCACCCCCATCACATGTTGGGAGTGCGCAGCCATCGAACACGAAATTTCTCCCGTTCCGCATCCCACATCCAGAATGGTTTTGTTCGTGAGCTGATTGAGCTTGAGATTTCCAGCTGAAATGAGAGGTGTGGCGTATTGATTTAGCCGCACGCGTGAGAATCGTTCGACATTCGGATATGGAAAGTTTTCGTAAAAGTGACGAATGGGGTCGGATGTCATAATTTTAGTTTATTGCGGCGCGTTGTTTTCATCTTTTTTCATTGGCTTGAGTTTTAGGGCGTGCGTTCCAAAGTATTCGGAGAATTTTTTGGTCGTGCGCAAGATGTAGGAGCGTCCTTTGGGTTCGCGGGAAAGAAAGCCCTTTTCGAGCAGCACGTGCAAGTGTTCATACGCCGTGTTGCTTCGCACCTGTACAAGCTGTGATTGAAGCAAGGGTTGTTTGTACGCGATGAATGCCAATGTTTTCAGTTCCGCGGGGGACAGTTCCGTGGCTCCGGCCAAGTGAGAAACCTTCTCATCATACGGAGAGCGCACTTTCATTCTGAACCCCCTCGCATCCTCCACGATTTCCAATGCCAGATTGCGGGCATTGAACGAATCAACGAGTTCGGGAATGTACATTCGTGCGTTGAGTATGGAAACATTGGCAATCCGGCTCAATTCTTCGATGCCGAGGCCCTTGCTTCCCATGAAGAGTGCTGCTTCCATGATGCGTTGGGCATCTTTTTTTCCGGGGGATTTTTCCTCGAGTTCCAATTCGGGCTCCCATTTTCCATCGTCTGATTCCCATTCATTTTCGCTTTTTTTTGGGTGAGAAGGGAAGTAAATTCCAGCGGGTTCGATAGGGGAGTATTTTTCGTCTTCCGCTTCCCTCGTTTCATCCAGCAACTCTTCCGGTCCCATGGTGTGGGGGGAAGCGTTTTCTGGGCGTTTTTTTTCTTTTTTCAACAGATTGCGGAGCCAAGACCAGACCATACTAGAGTGCTTCGCCTTTGAGTTTAATAACTTCTCCTCTTTCCTCCAGAGTTCGGCTGGAGCAGGTTTATATGGAGAAACTCTCCAAAAAAAGTATGCGTTGGGTAGGAATGGTTCTCGTTCTCGGAATCCTTGTTTTGGCTGGGTGCACCGTGAATACACCCCCCGTCTCTCCCCCGCCATCTCCATCGGGTTCCACGGAAACCATCATTTCGGAAACGAATCTCAACATTGAAAACTCCCCGGGCGACGCAATGGTGTTTTGCAATGCCGGAGATGAAGAGGAGAATCAGGAATGTTTTGAGTCGGTCTTTGCGACGTGCCAGAGGGTAGTGGGAACGTTTTGGGAAACCTCGGACGACGTTCCATTGGCCTTTGAATCGCGAGGGTTGGACGATGAAGGGAACTGTAGGGTGCGCGTGACAGTGTTGTCCGATTCCCTGGAGGAAACCCCATTTGCCGGGCAATCCTCCACCTGCCTTGTTTCAAAAAGTCCAGCGATGGGCGAGCGCACGGAACCATTCTTTGACGCCTATTCCATCGGCCCTTCCACATGTACAGGGTCGTATGTGGATGCCATCCAGAAAGGGTTTGAAGAACCTGAACCCACTGATTCATTGGATGATTCGTCACCAGAACCTCTCCAAACAGAACCCGATTCTCCGGCTCCCGTTTCTTTTTCCATCCTGGTAAATGAAGGGGGCGTGGACGGAACGAGCGAGTTTACCATGAAAAAAGGGGCGGCCGTCACCCTGACCATTACCGTGGACGTGAAAGATGTTTCATTCAATGGGGAGCAAGTTATTGGTCCCGCCGAGAAAGGATTGCCTGCCGACCAATACATTTTCAACTCGGGTCATTTGCTTCCGGGGAAATCGGTGACTGTTGATTTTGTGGCCAATGAATCGTTTGAATTTGGGGTCTATTGGCCCGGCCCATCCGTGTTGAAAGGAAAAGGTAAATTCACCGTGGAAGAAAACTAACATAACGAGTTCCACATAATTTATTTTTCTGCGTTGATTGTCACTCTTTTTTGCGGCGATTGCCGCTATAGATTTATTAATCTCAAATAATGATAATAGGGTCATTCTACGCTCTAATTTGGTATTTGCGATAGAAACGAGGGGAAACAGGGGTGTTACACACATGAAGTCGATGATTGATGACGCGATTAAGACCGGGCGACAGCGCGCCGAGGATGGAAGCAGCATTGAGGAATTTTCAGTACCTAAAATTATGGTGATTGGTGCCGGTGGAGCGGGGTGTAATGCTGTCAACCGACTCGCGCACATGAACATTGCGGGTGCCCAATTGGTGGCGGTTAACACGGACAAGCAGCACTTGTCTATTATTGATGATAACATCACCAAAATCCTGATTGGAAAATCCGTGACACGGGGATTGGGCGCGGGAGGATACCCCGAAGTAGGGGAAAAGGCCGCCGAAGTAAGCAAGGCCGATTTGGAAGGGGTTATGCAGGGCGTGGACATGCTCTTCATCTCTGCGGGAATGGGGGGAGGAACAGGAACCGGGGCGGCTCCCGTCATCGCGCAGATTGCCAAAGAGCAAGGGGCCATTGTCATTGCCATGGTCACCTACCCCTTCATGTTGGAACGCGCGCGCACCATCAAAGCGGAAGAAGGAATCCAGCGCCTGGCAGGAATCTGCGATACGGTGATAGTGATTGACAACAACCGCTTGGCTGAATTGGTTCCTAATTTGCCCATTCAGGATGCATTTCGCGTAGCGGATGAATTGATTGCCCGTGTGGTAAGTGGTATTACCGAAACCATTACGCAACCTTCGCTCATTAACCTGGACTTTGCGGACGTTCGCTCCATCATGACGGGACACGGTCTCTCCATGATTGCCGTGGGGGAAAGCAAGTCTGTTAATCGCGTGGATGAAGCGGTGGCCGATACGCTCAACAATACGTTGTTAGATGTGGATATCTCCGGTGCCCAAGGGGCATTGATTCACATCACGGGAGGGGCCGACCTTACGTTAGGGGAGGCCAATCGTGTGGGGGAAATGCTCACCGAACAATTGGACGCGAATGCCACCGTCATTTGGGGGGCGCGAATCAATCCTGCATTTGAAAACAAAATAGAAGTCATTACCGTGTTTACCGGTGTTAAAAGCCCATTCATTACGGCTTCCCAAAACAGGGGACGCGGAAGCACCGCCATGGCCGGCCGTTCAAGCGGAAAAGAATGGTCGTTGGACAACATTTAACATTCAATTTTTAGGGGCGGTGGAAACACCGCTCTTTTTTCTTTTTCTTTCTGCCAGCAATTCTTTTGCACGCGCTTCTCGTTCAACCATTTTCGCTACAATTTGTCGAACCGTATCTTTTCCCAGCGCGCTTTTCTCTAAATCAATGTGTTTGTGTCGCTTAGCCAGTCTTTTCAATTCTCCAACGGTTGCCGTGGTGGACAATTCTTCAATTTGTTTGTAATACCGATCCTTTACTTTTCGTTCAAGGGTTTCCCAGTATTCCGAAGAAGGCCGCGCGACTCTCCACGGAATGAGTTTCAATCCTTTTCCTATGCGGTAAGACCACAGTTTCGGACGATTCAATTCCTCATTCATCACATCATTTTCCGCTTGGTTCTCAACGACTTTCATTCCTGCACGCAGAATTTTGTTTCGATTGCGCACTCTCCAATTCTTTAGGCGATCAATGGGTTTTCTTCCTCGCAAATAAGGGGGCATGATTCACAGTGCTGTTTTTTCCTATTTATAGATTAGGACGATATTTCCCAGCTAAAGTCGTATTTTCTTTCTTTTTTATTTATCCAACCCAATTACACTTAACAAAATCCATTTCAGATTCCGCAACCGTTCTCCCACTCTTCTCCACACATATTTTTCCCAATGCTCCCCAAACGAAACGTATTCTCCCACAGCATACCCGTGTTCCACCAACAATCGCTTTTCATCATCCCGTATTCCTTTCAGCATTTGGAATTCCAAGTGATTGGGGAACGGCAAACTTAACGCGTGAGAAATGATTTGCATGTCATGGCTTCCCACGGCAGTCCACGCGTCCTTTTCGGACATCAATCGGAGTAGTTGTTTGAAATGCCCGTTGATTTGTCGGTGCGAAGTGTACACCGCTTCCGATTTCTCCGGATACGCTCCTTTTACTATCCGTATTTTTGGTTCGTCCGGCAACAACGAAAGAATGTCCTTTCGCGCGCGCTTCAAATACGCTTGGATGCATATTCCAACGTTATCATATTCTTGTAATAATTTACGATAAATCCGAAGGGTTTGCGTGGTGTACGACGAACTCTCCATGTCGATCCAAACCATTATTTTCAGTTCGTGCGCGTGTCGCACCACGCGGGAAACCGCTCGGAAACAGGTTTCTTCATCATAGTCTAAGGCGAAAGCCGTGAGCTTCAATGAAATGTCTCCTTTAATTTTGCTCGCGCTTATCTCGTTCAAGATTTGAATGTACTGTTGGCTAATGCGCACCGCTTCCTGTTTTCCACCTGCGCTTTCTCCAAGCACATCAAAAATGGGGAAAATGCCCTTGCGACGAAGTTTTTTTCCATACGCCATAGCTTCTGCTACCGTTTCTCCCGCAATGAAATGCTGCGCAAGTGGCCAGAGCAATGGTTTGTACCAGCACATGGGAAGAAATGGAAAAAGTTGACTATAAAAGGGTGTGCAAGTGGAGAGAAGCACTCAAAGGTCATTGATAATTTCTAAAACGCT
>JAGVNS010000128.1 GCA_020053155.1 Nitrososphaerota archaeon | reverse complement strand
TCCGCAATCTCCGTGATGCGGCGATAGCTCCCCTTGGCGGCGGAATGGAACAAATTTTCCACGATAACGAAATTCAACCCCGAAAGCATGACTTCCGGCACGCTCATGGGAGGGCTTGTCACACGGATGAGCGTTTCCGCGGCAGAGTTGGCGTGGACTGTACCCATGCTACCATCATGTCCCGTGTTCATGGCGGTGAACAGGGAAAACGCCTCGTCGTGACGCACTTCTCCCACAATGATACGGTCGGGGCGCATACGCAGACTATTTTTGGTGAGAATATCCAATGTAATTTCCCCCTTCCCTTCCAACCCGGGAGGGCGCCCCTCGAGACGAATCCAGTGGCGCAGGGGAAGGTTGAGCTCGGACGTGTCCTCGATGGAGATCACTCGCTCGCTGGCGGGAATGAAAGAACATAAAACGTTCAACAGGGTCGTTTTTCCCGAACTTGTTCCCCCTGAAATGAGCAAATTGGCGGGGTGCGTCTGCAACCCATCCACGCACAACCAGAGAAACGCGGCCACTTCAGTAGAGATAGTGCGATACTTGATCAAATCAATGATGGAATAAGGATCTGCACGAAACTTCCGAATGGTGAGGGTGCTGCCAGAAACGGAAGCGGGAGGGATGGTGGCATTCACGCGAGAACCATCCGCCAAACGCGCGTCCAGGAGGGGGGAGGAGATGTCTACCCTTCGACCCACTTCGCGGGCAATGCGGTTGACCAAATCCTGTATCTCATTGTCGCTTGAAAACTCCACGCTCGTGACCATCATGTCGTACTTCCGATGAAACACGTACACGGGAACACCCGGACCAATCACCATTATTTCTTCCAGCTTATCATCCTTGATGAGGGGGTCAATCAACCCATACCCCACCATCTCCGAAACAACGGCCGTGGCATAAAACTCGAATTTGGAGGGAGGAACTTTCAGTTCGGGAGAGGCGCGCAGGATCTCAATTACTTGCTGCGCATACACGTTACGTTTTTGCTCCGGGTCGCGGATGCGATAAGGGGTAATGCTGATTAATCGGGTTGTCGCTTCCTTGAGCGTGTTGATGATGGAACGCTCGGAAACGGCAGGGCGGGCAACGGGAACCCAATAATACAACAAGGGCTCACCCTGCACGCGATATATTTTGGTTTCCCCATATTCCTCCAACAATGTTTTTGGTTTCTCCGCGATGCGCGATTCAAAGGTATTCTCCCCTTTTTCGGAAGACAAATCCTTCAATTGCTGTACCACGCCCGGCAACGATGCCAGGGGATGGGGGGAAGTAGAAGAATAGGGGGGTGGTAATTCCTGCGCTTGAGAACGAAACGATGGATCGGTGCGCGTGACCAACCCATCCACTGGGAGGCGTGAAGGAAAAGAAGGGGAAACGGGGGTTGAAGCGGCAGGCAGGGAGGTGGAAGGCGGAATGAAATTCCCCCGCGTAACGGATTGCAATGCCTCCAGCTTGCGCATGAGAACGTCGACATCCTCCCCCGGCTTTGCGGGAGGAATTTCTGGAGAAACGGGTGGAATGGGGGTATCAGAACGGGAAAAAGCAGGGGATAAACGCGGTGTACCCTGCAGGGTGGGGGAAGATGAGGGCACCTCCCGGGGTTTTAGGCGTAAATCGGATGCGGGCACGGCAATCCTCTATGTCTCGAGAAGCCAAATTTCCTATATAAAGGAACCGATGGGGGAAAGAAAAAAACAACCCAAGCATTGGGTTTAAATAGCGCAACCGATTGGGTGCAAAAAAGGAGACTTATTCCATGCGACGAATATTGTTATTCAGGCTGGGAACAAGGGACTTACACTTGCCCAAACTCTTCGGCGCGTTTATCGTACTGGGGGCAGGACTCATGCTGGTGCAAAGCCTGACAGGCATGTTCGATTCCTGGGAAAACGTGCGGGCCATCCACGCATGCATTGATGCGGCCAACACGGAAACCGTGCTCATCCAAGAGTGTCAAACCCAAGCGTATCACGCATTTGGAATTCTACTGCGCGCTAACCAATTACGGTTGACGGACTTGCAGGTGGTTACGGGATTGCTCCCCAAAATAGCCGACGTATTCTTTTGGGTCGGGGGAATCATCATTGGTTTAGTATTTTATCGCTCATGGAAAATCATGCTGCCGATTGAAGAAAGCATCATGGACGTAAAATCCCCTCGCTGGAAAAGAGGAAAAAAAAGGTAAAAAAAATGGGGAGAAGGGAAAAAATCCCCTTCACTCCATTTTGATTTGTTTCAATTCTCCCGTTTATTCCAAAACAATCGTCTTCACGGGTGATTCGCCTATCTTTCCTCGCTTCACTCCCACGACGAGTTGGACGTTCGATTTGGCAGCGGCATCTACCAGGCGCTTGGTGATAATCCCATCACACACGATTGTGTGCACGTTCTTGGTATCATTCAATTTCTCCACCATCTCCCGGACGGGAACGGAAGCAAGTTCTTTCATGTCCTTATTCAGGAATTTGGCCACGCGCTTTCCCTTCACCTTTTCCAACAAGCCTCTATATTCAGCCACTTCTTCGGTTGGAACAAGGGGCACGGCCTCCTGGATGGTGGGAGACTCGAACGTGGGCAAGATTTCCGCCGAAAAATCGCGAGGGGCAGGCATTTCATGCGTTTCCCCAAACCGTTTGTGAATCGGGGGGATGTTTCTATCCCTAAACGGGGGTCGAGGTCCGCGACTGCGGAGATAGGGAAACCGTTCCCCCGAGACATTCGCTTCTCCCCCCAATGCGGCGCGGGATTCCATTCCATAGGATGGACGCATTCCACGCATGGGGGAATTATCCCGGCGGTCCATTCCAAACCGTTCACGTGAAGGGCCATGCGAAAAAGAACGCCCGGCATTCACTCCACGCTCGCTTTCTCGCGAAGAAACGCCGATGGATTGCAAAAATTGCGAAACCGGCATTCGCCTGCGCAAGGATTGAATGATTTCCTTCTGCTGCAACTCTTCCACTTCCTTTCCATCCGGCGCTACCGAAACAAATGGAACGTTGGCAATCTGATGCAGCTTCCGCGCATTCAACTCTCCACCCCTATCCCCATCCACAAACAACACGAGCGTTTTGCGCCGGGACAGGTCAATAATATCTTGGGAAATTTTCGAACCGCCCATCCCAATCACGTTTTTGATTCCGTGCTTGAGCATGTTGACTACGTCCGCACGCCCTTCTACTACAATCACTTCATCCGAAGAATCGATTTCAGGCCCAGCGGCCAAACGGTCTCGCCCATACTCAACTAAACTTCCCGCGCGCACATCGGAACGAATTTCCTCCGTCAACGTGTCAATTTCAGGGGACTGATCCATCTTCAAACGCGAAAGCAACTCCTTGGCACGTTTCGCTATTTCCGCGCGCTTGTCCTTTCGAACGTCATCAATGGAGTTAACGACAAACTGCGATTCGCACGGACCCACTTTATCCACCGTTTCGATGGCGGCCGCCAACACGCTGGTTTCGGCC
>JAGVNS010000115.1 GCA_020053155.1 Nitrososphaerota archaeon | reverse complement strand
TAGGCGAATTTTCATATCCTGTGTTCCTTCCCCCGTCTGTCCCGCCAGCTTCAAGAAATTTTCATGCACTTTTTTTACGCTCAATGTTTGTCGTATGAGTGATTGTTGTGTTTTTTTCTCTAAAAATTCCGTCGCCGTTTCTCCCAAATCGCCTGTTTTTTTGAATTTCCTATCCACTTCTTCTTTTCCATATCCGGTTGCTTTTCCAATGGCTTGGATGACCAATTTTTCTCCCAATCCCGTTTCCAAATTTTCATACGCAGGGGCGAGTCTCCCTTGTAAAAGGTAAATGACATTCTGCATATCCTCGGCCGTGGTTTCCTTGAACAATACGGCCAACTGTTGCGTCATGTCCACACGCTTCGTGGTTTTTTCTATTTCATCAAACGCACGCGCAACGAGTTCGAATTTCATGAGTGAAAAAGAGGAAAAGGGGCTTTTAAGGATTCAGGAGTCAAGACTCATTTATATGCCAAAAAGCATAAACATTCAAATTTTACGTAAGCTCTAACATTGTTCCTTCGCAATATGTTTCCACATTTGCTTGCACAAATTCTCCTGAAGTTGCCCAATTTATCCAATACTCTTTCGGAACTTTACACCGTAAATCCGCCCCAACCATAAACGGATAGGAGGACTTGGTAATGACAGAATAAAGAATACAGTCATTGCCTGATACTCCTTCAACGGTTGTAACAATGGTGCCGGAAGAAGTTGCATCAGTATAACGCGCTGGCGTGCATGTTTGTGTATTGGCTAAAATGCACTCTTTGGAATCACACTCGATCATTGAAATAGTCTCGGGAGGACTTTGCACATCGTCAGAGGGACTATCACTATTAGTTGCTGGGGGTGAGTTTACACAACCCATCACAAATATGATCAATAAAAAAAACCCACTATTCGAATCGTGTTTATAGAAATCACCTTTTACCCAAAAATGCGTTCCAGGCTGCTGCGCAGGGCGTTTCTCCTTTCACGAATCAACAATCCGTGTTCGGAAGCAAAGTGTCGGGCGTGGCTCGATACGGGTGCGTCGAGTTCTATTTCTCGCAGTAAGTGGGGTTTGGCGTTTTTGGCATTTGTTGAGCGTATTTCAATTCCCTTGCTTTTCAATTCTCCCAACGCCTCCCAGTGCTCAATCATGGCTTGTTCGGGAATCTCATTCAGCATTCCTTCCGGAACGTGCGCTTTGTTGGTGTGAATGACCGCTTTGGGATTCCACACCGCGTGCTTGAGTGAGCGCAATGCTCGTTTCGCTCGGTAAAACCGTTCCCTTCGTTCCGGGTGTTGGAGTGCGTGTGTGACAGGCACCCTCGCTCGCGCCCGTGCGGCTTTTTTAGCGTTTTTTTTGGTTTTGGATTTATGGCGTGTACTCATACAATGGAGAAAAATTTTGGGGTTTAAAAACACATTCGGTCGTTTTCCATATAACTTTTGGAGAAAGATTCAGATTGCCCCTTTATGGGGCGGTTTGATCAAACTTTTCCTAAAAGTTTGGGGGAGTAGTATAGCCTGGTAGTATACCACCTTGGGGTGGTGGCGACCCCGGTTCAAATCCGGGCTCTCCCGTCCTTTTTCTTTTCAATCCTATCTTCGGCCGAATATGTCGCCCAACCAGTCAAAGAGCTGTTGCACCGCATTCTGCGTTTCTTTTATTTCCTGTTGAATATTGACACAAACGCCGGTATTGCACGTGTTACTCACACATTCAAAATTGTTTTGACAGGCAGCTCCATCTACTCGTTGGGATTCAAGTTTGGAGTTCAATCCACAGTAGGAAGAAATTCCCCCCTCTGCTTGAATTCGAATTCCCACGGAAATACACGAACCATTGATGAAACATCCTTCGTTGCAGGAAATGGGGGTTGTTTTTTTGATTTCATCCTCAATTCGAACAGCTTGAGTGGGTTGGGGCGTGGTAAAACCATTTTCATTTGGCACATCTCCTTTCCCGCCAATATCTCTCCCTAAAACTAACTCGATTGCTTTTTGAAATTCAGCAAAAGGTTGTGAACCAAACACTTTGGTTCGTCCTGCCGGTCCTTCAATAAAGAAAACAGGGACCCCGCTCACTTCTAACAGTTTAGCTTCTTTTTCATCATTCAAAACTTCAGGCAAGTAGTATTGGTCATCCATGCAATCATTGAATGTTTTTGTATCCAATCCTGCTCTGTGGGCATAATCGTTGAGTGCGGATTCATTCAGAACAGTATTGTTGGCAAATACCACATTTGAATATTCTTCAAACATTTCTTGCTCGTGCGCACATTCTCCCGCAACCGCTGCTAGCTGGTCATCGGAATAGAAACTTAATGGAAAGTTAGTGAAAATAAATTGTACAGTATCAGGATACTCTTCCAAAATCAATGGCATGGTGTCCGCGTAAAATGATTTAACGTATGGGCTTGAATAGTCGAAAAATGTCATGATTTTGACTACGGCACCCGGTCTACCAATAATGGGTTCTCGCAATTGGTCAGTAGGGGTTGCGGGTTTAGGAATGCGTGCAGGGGTGTCTTCTCCCATTGCTTTATCAATCGCCTTCTTGAATGTATCAAATGATTGTGCGCCAATAATGGTTTCTCCTCCAACGAAAAAAGTGGGGGTGGCGATTACCCCTTTGCGCAGTCCATCATCATACTGATCATTAACGATTTCGGCATTCAACCCGGTTTCGAGGCAATGATTGAATCGTTCGGTGTCCAATTTCAACTCTTTAGCATACTCTTTCAGTGAATCCACATCCAAGTGGGTTGAGTTATGAAAAAGGAGAGAATGGTATTCATCGAATTTCTCTTGATCGCGCGCACATTCGGCCGCTTCTGCTGATTTTTGAGAATCGGGGTGAAAGGACAGGGGGAAATGCTTGAATGTTAATACCACGTTGTCCCCGTACGTTTTGGTGATTTGAGGGAGGGTATCAAGGAAGAATTTTCCTGAAAAAGGGTCTTGATATCCCCCAAACTCTTGGATGCGAACCGGGGTAACTGCCCATGCGCTGGAAGCCAAAATCAAAAATAATCCTACAATAAAAAAACCTTTGATTCCATTCCCATTCATCCTGTTCACCTTCTTATTTCAAAGGTCGACTTCGCTTTTTAAACGTATGGAGAGGCATTACACACTTCCCTATTTAAGGAATCCGCGATTTTTCCTCTATATATGCCCCCCGAAAAAGTCCCAAAGCTCGTTGGAATTACCGTTAAGAAATCCGAGGATTTATCCGAGTGGTACAACCAAGTAGTGTTGAAAGCCGAGCTGGCCGATTATGCGGCCATTCACGGTTTCATGATTATTCGCCCCCATGGAATGATGCTGTGGGAGGGGATTCAATCCTTTTTGGATGGGAACATCAAAAAATTGGGGGTGCAGAACGCGTATTTTCCCTTGCTCATTCCCGAATCCTTTTTCAAGAAAGAAAAGGAGCACGCGGAAGGATTTTCTCCCGAAGTCGCGTGGATTGAAAAAGATGAGCAGACGGAAGAACGGTTAGCCATCCGCCCAACGAGTGAAACCACGATGTATGACATGTATTCCAAGTGGATTCGTTCCCATAGGGATTTACCCCTGCGCATCAACCAGTGGTGCAATATTGTACGATGGGAAATCACCATGACTAAACTCTTTATCCGTACGCGCGAGTTCTTGTGGCAGGAAGGGCATTGTGTCTATGCCACGCATGAGGAGGAGAAGGAGGAAGCGCTGCGTTTTTTGATGGAATACCAAAAAGTCTACCATGAATTATTGGCCATTCCCGTGATTGCGGGAAGAAAAACCGAAATGGAAAAGTTTGCGGGAGCGGATGTCACGTATACGTTGGAAGCGTGGATGCCGGACGGCAAAGCCTTGCAAGGGTGTACTTCCCATGATTTGGGGCAGAATTTTGCCAAGGCATTCAACATTTCATTCACGGGGGAAGATGAGAAGCCCCACATTCCCTATCAGAACTCCTGGGGACTCTCAACCAGGGTCATTGGCGCGTTAATCATGGTTCACGGGGACGATAAAGGGCTCGTTCTCCCTCCCCGCTTGGCGCGAAACAAAGTCGTCATCGTTCCCATCATTTTTGAAGCGACGCGCGAACAAGTGGTGAAGGCCGCTCATGCGCT
>JAGVNS010000070.1 GCA_020053155.1 Nitrososphaerota archaeon | reverse complement strand
CAATGGCTTCTGCCGTCTTTTGAGCGTCCGAAAAATCAACCAGTACCATTCCCTTTGTTTGACGTGCAAAATGCTCAAACGAAGCAATTCGATTCAATACGGGAATGCACCCCGATGCCGCACCTTCAATGACCGAAATGCCAAACCCCTCATATTCACTGGCAGAAACGAAAATCCCGCATTTCGCATACAACCCTAACAATTCCTTTTCATTTGTGCGTCCGTAAAAAATAACGCGGTTTTCAATTCCGAGCGAGCGAGCCTTTTCATTCAGCCCTTCTTGCAACCCCTCCCAATCCTCCCCCACCACATGCAGTGCGATTTTTTTATCTTTTTTCACCGCGCGACTCAAAACGTCCAATAATCGGTCCACGCGCTTATTTTTGGACAATCGCCCCACAAACAACCATTGTGTAATATCTTTTTTTTTGCGAGAAAGGGCAAAAAAACCGGGAGCAATCCCATCTGAAATAATCCTCTTTTTATTCTCAAAACGGGAAACGATTTCGTGGTCCGAGGGAGAATCACAGACAATTCCATCCACTTTTTTCATAAGAGAAGGAAGAAAGAATCGTTCATACCCCCACTTCAAGAGCCGCCTCCCTTTCGTATGCCGATACCCCCCGTGCGTGTTAAATACAATGACCGCTCCATGCGTCGCTTTGGTTCGGCACGCCACCTCTAACCAACCCCCAAAACCATGAACGTGTACCACATCCATTCCCCGCGCAAGGGAAACAAAATGGGAAGTGGAAGGGATGCGATAGAAATGAAACCCGGATTGGGGAATGCGATGGATGAACACTCCTTCTTTTTCCTCACGCGCGGGCAATTTTGTTTTCCCATCCGTACACCGGTCAAAAACAAGGATGGACACCTCATGCCCCTCCCGGGTTTGTGCTCGCGCACTCTCCCAAATAACACTTTCAATCCCCCCAATGCAAGGAATGGTATGATTACCCACGTGCAAAATTTTCATTTTGGGAAGATTCATTGCCACACCCCCCCATCAATGAATCCACGCATGACGCCAATGCCAAACACGATGGCGCGCGTTACAACCAATGGAATGGAAAAAATCCCTAAAACGAAATCCCGCTGAAAAACAAAAAAGAGAAAGGGAAGGTTCATTGTCAAAATCCCCCCGATAGAAATTCCTAAACCCAAACTCAAGAAGGAAAGGATATTTGGGAGTCGATGAAATTCTAATGCAAATCCAATCAGGCTAAGAATGGCTCCCACCACCAAAACAGCTCCTAAAAAAACGGCAATTTTGAGCGTGTGGGGGGTGTAACTATCCCGCACGGCTTTGAGGGGATGTTTGACGTACATGCGCATTCTCCAATACGCCCGAAAATATTCAACATTCAAAAAATTCCAAAAGGATTGGGGGTGGGTGTGATATACAATCGCGCGAGGATTGAAAACTAATTGATAACCCTTCTCCGCGAGACGGTAACTAAATTCTGCATCCTCTCCTGAAGCACGCGGAAAGGATTCGTCAAACCCCTTATTTGCTACAAATATTTTTTTCCGGTAAGCGGCACTATAACTTCCAATCCAATCCAGTTTTTTGATTCGCTTCATGCGCTCATACCGATATTCAATATCCAATTGGTCAAATCGCGCCACCAGCTCCCTCTGATTTGTTTTGTAGACCCCCTGAACGCCCACCACTTTTTCATCCGCAAACGGATGAAGCATTTCTTCAAGCCAATTTTTATCTGGAACGCAATCGCTGTCCAAAAAAACAATGATGGGTGATTTGGATGCGTACGCGCCTTTGTTTCGGGCGTTGGCCGGGCCCTGGTTTTTTTGAGAAATGACCTTAACAAGCGAATAGGCTTCGGCAATGGTTTTGGTCTCATCCGTGCTCCCATCATCCACCACCATTATTTCATTGGGCAGAACAGTCTGTTGCAACAGCGCATCGATGCATTCGGCAAGCGTTTTCTCCGCGTTGTATGCCGGAATGACCACGCTGGCCGAAAGCTCGTTGACCATCTTTTTGGGCATAGTATACTCAAACTAAAATTTCAGGTTAATAACGCGTCCGATACAACCCTAAAAACAACCCCTTTAGGGTTGCTGAATAACAGGTAAAGCGGTACGTTGATTGGTTTCTCCCAAGGAAGATTTTTCGTTAGTGTTGAAAAGGTATTTGAAAAACGTTCGGCCGCTTTTAACGAGGCGTGGAAACTCGCTCGGGGTTGTCACTCCTTCCCAAATCTTCGAGGCAATGAACGAGGGCCGCATGTAAAAGTTTTTTCGTGCATCATCACACGCATCTACCAATTCTTTCGCCGAAAGTTTGTCGGTGCTTACAATGGTATTGTGCGTTCCATCTTCCAGCAGCCAATTTTCCCAATTTTCGGCTTTGATGGTCAAAAAATTGTTGGTTTTCGCCCATTCGTACGCTTCCGTTCCCGGGTACACCATGATGGGGAAAAATTGAACCGTGTCGGGGTTTACTTTCTTTGCAAATTCAACCGTATGGGCAATGGTTTCCTTTGTTTCCCCCCGATTCCCCATCATAAAACAGGCATGCACAAGCACGTTGGCTTCTTTCGTATCTTTGAAAAATTGTTCAATCTTTTTGACGTTGGTTCCTTTCTTGATGTTGTTCAAAATTTCCTGCGAAGAACTTTCCACTCCCACACACACTAAACGGCAGCCGGCTGCCTTCATTATTTTCAACGTTTCTAAATCCACGTCCGCGCGCGCATTAACCGTCCACATGACTTTCAATCCCCGGTCAATAATCTCTTGGCAAATGGCTTTCACCCTGTTTTTGTCCAGCGTAAACGTATCATCCTCAATCATGATGTCCTGAACATAGGGGAGGTTTGTTTTGACCCATTCAAACTCGTCCACAATGTTCTTTGTTGAGCGTGAACGGAATTGGTGCCCCGTAAAATTTTGGGGCCAATCGCAAAACGTACAGCGGAACGGGCACCCTCTCCCCGTCATGACAGTGACTTCGGGGTACAATACCGATGGATAAAAATAATCCCGAATGTTCAGGTGCTTCGCCCAAATCTGCGTGACAAAGGGAAGCTTATCCAAGTATTCCGAGGGAACGTCGGGTGCATCTGGGTTTTTGATTATTTCATTCTGGGCATTTCGAAACGTAATTCCCTGCACATCCGCAAAGGATTTATTTTTTTCCAAACGATTGGCTACATCCACCGCAATCAAATCGTACTCTCTCCGCATGACCATGTCAACGGCGGGTGCAATGGCAAGGGTGTTTTCGGATACGGCTGACACATGGGGCCCCACCATGGCAATTAAGCAGTCGGAATAACTTTCCTTTATTTTGGTGGCGACTTTTGAATCGTTCACAACCGAGCTTGTGACGGTGTGCATGATAATCAGTTTGGGCTTGAATTCCAAAACCATTTCCACTACCTTTTCAACCGGCATGACTTCCTTAGCGGCCGTCGCATCCACCAGATTGGCGGTGTGACCATTCATCTCCAATGAGCCTGCCGCGTATCCCAAAAAAATGGGGTAGTATACACACCCCCCTTTACTTACGGCAGGGCTGCGCGAGTTTTTTGAAAACTGGGGAAAATAGGGAGGATTGAGTAGAAGAACGTTGATTCCCATCTAAACCACCATCTGTTGAAGTATTGGAATAATCGCAAAAACAATTATTATCGCTAGGAAAAATAATGCTATTGGAACAATTATATTTTTGCCATCCATAAAGCAACCTCCAACTTTATCTTTATAAGCAATGACCTCAGTTTCGACCATTGTTCTATTACTAGATGCTTTCTTTAGGCATTTTCCGTGCCACTATCACCATTTCTTCTCGTAGGGAATGGGGCAGTAGTTGGTGAATCGCTTTCCGCACGGGAAAGAACCATCTGTTTTTGGTTCCGTCCGAACTCTCTTCCGTATACGGAAAAAAATTAATTTTTTGAATGGTAAATCCCTCGCTGTCCAACAATGTGCGCAATTCCTCCGTGTCAAAAAGAGAAACATGCAGGGGCATTTCATACGAATGGGTTAATCGATTCAACCAACTTTTTTTGTTTGGGGTGGAAAGGGCAAGTACGCCATTATACTCCAACACTCTCCAACATTCCCGAATGAATGCCCGGGGGTTTTGAACGTGTTCAATGACTTCCCCCCCCAAAATGCTTTGGAACGCCTCATTTCGAAAGGGCATTTTTTGTCCGTCTCCCAACACTTGGTGGGTGCGCACGTGAATGAGTTCAATGTCCAGACTAACTATTTTTTCTCCCGGAATGCGTTTGAGCAATTCCTCATGTAAGGTTCCCGCGCTCCCCCCCACATCCAACACACGTCCAGAGAGGGAGGCCAACAATGCCCGTACGCGTGAATTCATTTTATTCTTTTCCTGGCTTTATTTTCCGTTGTGAAGCCCTTTCCATTCTTTCACGATGCGGTTGGCCCGTGCCAACTCGTCAATGTTTCCCGCATCCAGCCATTCTCCTGAAATCTTGCTCGCCGCCAGTTTTCCCTGCTGGATGTATCGGTTATGGATGTCCGTTATCTCCAGTTCTCCCCTCGCACTGGGTTTGAGCGTGCGAATGATGTCAAACACGCCGGAATTGAAAAAATACACCCCAATACTTACCCAATTCGTGGGAGGGTCTTTTGGTTTTTCAATAAGTTTGACAACTTTTTCTCCTTCTAATACTGCAACTCCTGCTTTTCGGGCTTCTTCCACCGTCGTTTCGTAAAGCAAAATGCGTGCATCTTCTTTTCCACTGGCAAATGCATCCGCACAGGGTTTGATTGAATCGGAAAGAATATTGTCTCCATTGATGGAAATGAATTTGTCGTTTCCAACAAAACCCTCCGCCAACGCGATGGCATGAGGAAGCCCGCCCGCTTCATCTTGCACGCGATACGTAAATTTCACTCCAAAATCTTTTCCGCTACCCATGAGCTTGAATATGCTTCCCGCGTGATCCCCACCCGTAATAATGAGGATGTCGGTGATGCCCGCATCCGCGAGGGTTTGCAGGGGGTAGTATATCATGGGCTTGTCGTAAATGGGCAGCAAGTGCTTGTTAGTGACAGCGGTCAAGGGCCGCAGCCTCGTTCCATTTCCACCGGCTAAAATAACTCCTTTCAT
>JAGVNS010000054.1 GCA_020053155.1 Nitrososphaerota archaeon | reverse complement strand
CACAATCCGGGCACCGGGCTCTGGGAAGGCGAATAAATGACCCCCCCATACGACACATAATCCACGGACGAGTGACAGGAACTATTGCAGAGCAACTGACCCGGTTCCGTGTTTACGTCCGTACACGTGACTCCCCCATCCGTCAACTGTTGTTGGGCAAACGATGCATCATAGGCCGCTCCCACCGTGATGGGGGTATTCAACAAGGCCATTCCATTTCGCACGCCTTCCGTGAATGGACTGTTCAATGCCTCGGGGTTATTCCCGGCTGGCACGATGACGGGAATCGTAATGGGATTCTTTATGTTCGATTTTCCGCTGACCACGCGATACGTCTTTCCCTCAATGGTTTTCATCACGGACTTCAGGTTATCCGTCTTCTCTCCTTTCTTCAATTCATTCCAATTGAACGCCAGGTCCACGAGATCCTTGTCAAAAGAAGGGTTTTTTTGTCCCATGACCTGCCAGGACTGCGTGTACAGAATCCCTTCCCCCGTGAATGAATCGATTTTTGGGAAGGAAATCCCCGTGACCACCACATCCGCCACTTCTTTCGTGGCATTTTTTCCCGCGCACCATTTCAGTGCGGCCACAAAATTCTTTTTGGTGGGCTTGCTCTCCTTGTTTTGAATAATGTCGGGCTGATCCGCGACTTTGGCAATCATGAGTTTAACGTTGGGTGCAATTCCCTTCGTTTGCGTGAGGCCCGAACCAGGATCAAGGGTTGGAGGAGAGTGCGTACTCGCTACGATTCCCGCCATGAGGGTTCCGTGACCGCTGTCTCCATCGTCAATGATATGGATGCTCGTGGAATACTCAGGCTTTTCCGAGCCCTTCACGTATTCCTTGGAATACTTCTTTCCCGTCGCGGGATTGGTACCTAGTTCCTTCAAGTCCCCCGCATCGGGATTATACCCCATAATGATGTTGTTGACCAAATCCGGGTGATCCACGTCGATACCCGTGTCAATGATGCAGACCTTCACTTCGTTGAAAAGATTGACATTCCACAAATCATCCAGTGCATCCGCATTCACCAAATCCCGGCTCTCCACCAATGATAGTTCTCCCACCGAATCATATTCCGCCCAATCTTCTTCCTCCTCATCTCCCTGAAAGAGGAGGGTGTTTTCCATTGCATTTGAGCGTGCATCATTTTCAAATCCAATGGTTCCAGAGGGCGTAGCCTCTAAGCAGCCGGGTCCCACGATCTTTCCCAAATCACGCAAATATTGGGACAAGAACACGTTATCAGGTCCCATTTCCCCCGGGCCCTCCCACTTCATGGCAACAAATCCACTGGTAACATCATCAGGGTCATTGGGGTCGGATATGGAGGGATCGGGCGTAAGCACGGCTCCCAGTTTTCCAGGAATAGCCGTATTCTTAATCGCGGTCACGGCCATATCGAAACACTCAGGAGTAGGTTTAATGTGCACGAAAAGGTGAGTCGGCATTCCAGGGATGGCAGAATAGGTTTCCGCGGACGGAGTCACGTCATTCGGTCTCTCATCTTCTGTACCAATCGAAGTTTGGATGACGAACGAGGTCCCATACCCCGACGTTCGTTTGAAGTCATTCAGCATGACTGAGACAGCGACAATGTTTATTGCCACAAATAAGATAAACGAAATAATCACAAAGCGCGTTAACCGACTCTCCATCTCATGCACCCCACTTTTTCCTTGAATATTCTTAGGCATATAACGCTACCTCTCCAATTCCTCAAATAAAAGGGTTTGGGCACCAAGCATTACCCGACGTACACGCAGACTGCTTTGAGGAAACCCGTGGGAGTGCCAGCAGGACCGCTAATGTTGTATTTCAATTCACACCCATTAATGGATTCTCCCGCCCCCGTGTAAAGGGAATAGACGGCATACTCCGTCAACGTCTGCCCGGCCGCCGCCTTAACCTGACCACTACAATTCAACGGAACATATCCCGCGGGACAGATTGCCGTGTACGTTTTTGAGGGCGCAGTAAGGGAACTGATGAGACAATCCGGTTGGCATACGATGCGCAATCCATGAAGCTGGGATTGAGTGGGATCGGGAACAAACGAGATTCCCTGCCCCACACACACGCCCCCATCCACGTCCGTACAGATATCCCCCGTCGCGTGAATCTGTCCGCTTACATCCAATGCTTGGGTGGGGGTTCCATTATTGATTCCAACAAAACTCCCATCAACCACTATTCTATCCGCGCCGTCTGACTGATTACGAATGATAAAATCTCCAGGGTTGTTGATTCCTGTTCCAATTCGGTATTCTTTTCCTCCTGCCTCGGTGCTAATCAGCCCAATTTGAGTTCCCCCATTCGAAGCGCTTTCAAACCGCGCCACTTGGGCAATGGAGGAAATGGCGTGAATGGCATACATTCCCGTTCCCGTTGCGGCTTGGTTAATGAATAGTGCAATTTGATTGACGGGTGCCGTATTCAAAATGGAAACAACCCCAGGAAAGATCCAGCGGTGCTTGGTCGAATCCGTTGGATTGGTGGAGTCCTGAAAAAACGTTCCCCCTTCAATGTCACCCGGATTGTGACCCAGCTTCACGGGATTGTTGTATCCGCTGGGTGCACCCTGAGCAATGCCCGCCAACCCAATAATCAAAAAACCAAAACCCAGCAACGCGACCCCAGCCAAGAAAAGATGCGCGATACGAAAATCCTTTCTTTTTTCCACTGCGGAATACGACCATTTTCCCATAGGCTATCGTGTGCAATAGCGAAATCCCGGGCTTTTATACTTAACCCCTGCCTGGGTTTCGTACACTAAAAGAACCACCCTTTCGCGGGACCGTTTATAAAACGCTCCATTTCAAGTCTATTCAGTCAATTGAATATCTGAAATAAGTTGCACCATGGCAAAGCAGTCCAGCAGCCTTTTGAGAACCTTGCAGAAAACGTTTCTGCGAGGCCTCGTAAAACACTGGTTTTACAAGGAAGCCCGGGGAAAACCCCACTCAAAAGCCGGGGAAAATAGCTTCGCAGTTGGCGCCAATAAAATAGACAGTAAGCACCGATGGCAAAGCAGTCCTGCCTTTTTACAAAAGCCCGGGGAAAAATGCGACGTCATTGATGCACGACCAATAGAAAATAAGCACCGATGGCAGAGTGGTCTAATGCGCCGGTCTGGAAAGCCGGTCCCCTCACGGGGGCACGAGTTCGAATCTCGTTCGGTGCGTGACTCCTTTTTCTTTTTGAGAAAAAGAAAAAGTGTGCCACCAGTCAAAAAGAAAAACCGAGGGTACTGCTCCAGCAGTACCCTTCATTTCGCCAGCCTTTCTTAAAGGCTGGTTCTGTATCTCGTTCGGTGCGTGGAAAATACAGGAATTACGCGGAGAAAAACGCGCGACCGTCCTGTGTTTTTGAAGCCCGTTCGCTGCGTCTAGTTTAGAGTTCAAGCGCGTTCGAAGCCTTTTTATTATTGTAACGGATACGAAAATAATGCCTTCCGATTCCGTTAAAATTGTCAAAGCCAAATTGGCTGATGAAAAGCAAATTCTCGACCTTGAACGTAGGGTTTGGAGTGAGCAGAACCTCTCCGATGTGGCGGATAAATACGATTTAGGTTCGTTCATCCGTTTTGGCTATGTGTTTGTGGCGAAGCATCAAAACAAAACAGTGGGTGCTATCATTGCCATTCGAACGAACAAGGACGACGTGTTTGTAGGAGATTGGGTCGTGGACAAGCAACACAGGGGTAAGCAAGTGGGTCGTGCGCTCTATCAAAAGCTCATGGATTCCGTGAAAGGAACATCCATCATAACACTCGTCAGTTCCCGCTACAAAACTTCCGTGGCTGCTCACAAAAAATTGGGTTTTAAAGAAAAACGATTGATTAGAGATGCATATGGAGTGGGGGAAAAAGAAAACTACCACCTACTTTACCGAAAAAACGGAGGGATGAAGAATGACGTTGGATAAAGATTGCGTTTTCTGCAAAATAGTAAAAGGAGAATTGCCTTCTTACAAAGTCTATGAGGATGAAAAGTATCTGGCGTTTTTAGATATCCATCCCATTTTAGCGGGACACACGCTGGTCATTCCCAAAGAACATTCCCAGGATTTACTTCACACCTCTCCCGCCGAGCGAGACGGTTTGTTAGAAGTGGTTGCAAAAATAGCCCCCACCATTGTAAAAGAAGTCAATGCCACGGCATTCAACATCGGGATTAACATCGGAAGGGATTCCGGTCAAGTCGTTTTCCATACGCACGTGCACATTATTCCCCGGCGTCACGATGATGGAATGATGAATTGGAAACACCAAACCGTGAATGAGGCAGAATTTCCCAGAATTGCCGAAAGGATTCGGAAAGGCCTGTAACGCGGCCTTTTCAGTAAAAGGCCGGCGAAAAATGCTTCGCAGCGGCCTTTTTTCTAAACAAATCTTTTTTCGATATTGTTTATTGATTGTATACGAAAAACCAAGAAAAGCCCGTGGCTTTGCGGGCTTCGTAAAACCATT
>JAGVNS010000114.1 GCA_020053155.1 Nitrososphaerota archaeon | reverse complement strand
GAAACAAGGTGGCAGAAAAAAACGAAAACAGTCCTTCCCCCACCCCTCCTGAAAAAAGTTAATTTATTTTCTTTTTTACACACTTGTTTTGAGTGCGCGTGAGGGCCATGCTTCACTTATTTCGGCCTGTTCTTTTTTCTTTTTGGTAAAGGCTATCCAGATTCGGTTAATGTAGGGAACCAGCGTCGCGGTGATGAAGCAGGAGACGAGGATATACCCCCAATCCCCTAGCGCCAATTCTTTGGTTCCAAATAGGGGGTCGAGGAAGGGAACGTATAGGACGATGAGTTGCAGTCCAAAAGAGGCGAGAACTGCAAGTACAAGCCAGATGTTATTGAAGGGGGAATATTCCAGCCAGCTCTTTCCTTCTTGCCGCGAATTAAACACCAGCATGAGTTCGTACACGACAATGGTGGTAAAGGCCATGGTTTGGGCATATTCGGCTCCTTTTCCCTGCCAAAAAATGAATGCCGAAAGGGTGACGATGGTTCCTACAATTCCTGAAAATAAAATGAAGGAGCCCATCCGGTCCAACACCCGTGAATTTTTGGGTCGTGGTTTTTGATGCATGGCATCTTTGGAGGGGGGGTCTTCTCCCAACGCAAGGGCGGGAAGCGCATCGGTTGCGAGGTTTATCCAGAGCAATTGGATGGGTATTAGAACCTCCCCCAATGCAAAAAAGAATCCGAGGGAAACCACCAATACTTCCGTCAAATTGGCCGCTAAAAGATACCGTACAAACCCTTGGAGGTTTTGATAAATGTTTCGTCCCAATTCAACGGCTTTAACAATCGTAGCAAAATTATCATCGCGAAGCACCATGGCACTTGCTTCTTTTGCCACATCCGTGCCCTTGATTCCCATGGCAATTCCAATGTCCGCGCGTTTGATGGCCGGTGCGTCATTTACCCCATCTCCCGTCACCGCTACCACGTGTCCCATTTGCTGCAACTGCTCCACAATCAAATATTTGTGTTCCGGGTCCACACGCGCAAAAATGGAGTGCGTACGAACGGCCTCGCGAATCTGCGTTTTTTCCATTTCATTTAATTCCGCCCCCGTCATGACGTTCCCTTTCATTCCCAATTTTTGGGCAATGGCTTTTGCCGTTGTAGGGTGGTCTCCCGTAATCATTTTGACATCAATCCCTGCTTCCGCACACTCAAGAATGGCTTGTTTGACTTCTTCTCTCGGCGGGTCGCGGAGCGCTTGCAGACCGACTAACATGAGTCCCTGTTCGGGTTCGGGAGGAATAATTTCGGCATCCCGGTACGCAAATGCGAGGACGCGGTAGGCGCTTTGGGAAAGGGTTTCCGTCTGTGCCATGAGTTGTTGCTTTTTGAGGAGGGTGAGGGGAATTTTTTGCCCGTGCTCAAGGGTGTACAAGCAGTGTTCGAGTACTCGTTCAGGGGCTCCTTTCATGTACACGCGGTATTTTCCATTTGGGAGGGAATGCACCGTTGTCATCCTTTTTCGTTCGCTCGTAAATGGAATTTCTTTCACGCGGGCATAGGTTGAATTTACTCCTGCTTTGTATGCGGAAACGAGGAGCGCGGCTTCCGTAGGGTCTCCTAAAATTTGTTCGTGTTGCGCATCATACTGCGCATTGTTGCAGTGTGCCCCGCACTCTAACGTTAGCGCGAGTGCGCTTTCTTTTTGGGCGAGGATTTTTTCGTTGTTTAATCGTAATTCTCCCTTAGGGCTGTATCCAACACCCGTAACGGTGTACATCTGTTCATTCGCATATACGTACTCGCATGTCATTTCATTTTTGGTAAGTGTTCCCGTTTTGTCCGAGCAAATAACGGTGGTAGAGCCCAATGTTTCAGCACTTGGTAGGTGTTTGATGAGCGCGTTGTGTTTTGCCATTCGCTGGATGCCAAGGGCAAGCGTAATGGTGGTAATGGCAGGGAGTCCTTCCGGGATGGCCGCAACCCCTAATGAGATGGCGAGCAAAAACATTTCAACGATGTTTCTCCCTTGGACAAAATATCCCATGACAAAAAGCACGACCATAACCACGGCCACTCCCATCGTGAGTTGCTTGGCTAACACTTCCAAATTTTGTTTGAGGGGAGAAGGCTCCTCTTTCACCCCCTCCATTTTCTGGGCAATTTTCCCAAACTCCGTATGGAGGCCGGTTGAGACGACCACTCCCACTCCCCGTCCACGCACAACCGAGGTATTGGCAAATCCGCTATTTTTTCGGTCGGCAATAGCCTTTACCCCCTGCAAAACGTCCATGTTTTTGGTGACGGGGTTGCTTTCCCCCGTGAGAATGGCCTCATCTACGGCCGTCTCAATGATTTGAATGAATCGAATGTCGGCAGGAATTTTAGTTCCCTCTTCGAGTTGAACAACATCCCCGGGCACCAAGTCTTTGGCGTCTATTTCGCGCCACTTTCCATTTCGTTTAACGGTAGCATTGAGTGCACTAAGTTTTTTCAGCGCATCAATGGCTTTTTCGGCCTTAAACTCTTGAACAAATCCCAAAAGGCCGTTCAACACGACGATGGTAAAAATAGCAATCGTATCCACCGGGTCCCCTACAAAATAGGATAGAATTCCTGCGGCAATCAAAACAAGGACGAGGAGTTCCGTGAATTGCCCCGCAATCATTCCCATAACGTCTATTTTCTTTTCGAGTATGATGGTGTTGAGCCCGCATTCAACCAATCGCTTCTGCGCCTCTTCTTCCGCCAGCCCGTTTTCGCTTGTCTGAAGGCGTGAAAAGACCTCGTTCGCATCAAGCGTGTAAAAGGGGGGTCCTTCTCCCCTTCCCTGCGTGTCTTCCATGTGCGAAGGGGGATTTTTTTTCTATATAAACCGTGACGGGTCGCATTGCAAAGGTCTTAATCCCCTTTGTACGCAAGGGAGTGGGGGAGAAGCATGGGCGCCATTTTTGGGAATGAGATGACCTGGCTCCGGGGTCTGGTTCAAAAATATTATTCGAGCGTCACCATAGCTCCTGCGTACGATGTTTCACGCCGCGAATTCGGGTATGGTTCCATCCAAAAAATAGACACTCGTCATGCGGGGTTTGCGACCAACGCGGAGTTGAATGCGTTTTTGCGGAACGTTTCCCCATTGTTCATCTCCGCTTCCGTTTCCCAGTTTCTGAACCCGGAGGCGCGGCCCAATCCCACAAAAGGATTGGTGGGGAGCGATTTGATTTATGAGTTTGATGCGGATGACATTCCCACGGACTGCAAACAAATCCACGATTCATGGGCCTGCCCCCATTGCGGGGCGCAGGGGAAGGGGCGCGTGTTGAAGTGCACGTCGTGCGCGCACGGAACAAAAGTGGATGAATGGGTTTGTTCGGAGTGTGTAAACGCCACCAAAACACAGACTTTTTCCCTGCTCTCCGTTTTGCGCGATGATATTGGTTTTTCAGATGATGCAATTTCAGTGAATTTTTCAGGAAGCAAGGGATACCACACCCACATCCGTTCAACGGCTGTTTTTTCCCTTCCCAAATCGGCGAGGGTGGAGCTGATGGATTACCTTTCCCTCCATGAAATGGATTTATCAAGTTTGGGTTTTGCGTTCGACGGGAAGCAGTATTCCTGCCCTCCCCCCTCCCAAGCGAAGGGCCATGCCCTCCGTCTGGTGCGCGAAATAATCCGTCTAGTGGAATCCGCTTCCATTGAAGAATGGGGCGTTTTTTCGGGGGTCTCTCCGCGCTCCCTCCGTCCTTTTTTATCCCAACGCCAACGGTTAGTCCAGGAAGTGCGCGCAGGCATCCTTCCCCCCCTTCCCGGAAAGAGGACCGAGCCTTTTTGGAATTCCGTTTTGAGTGCACTCGTCGATCGCCACCGCCTTTTCATCGACCGGCAGACGTCGGGGGACATCTACAAGCTCATCCGGGTCCCGGATACCATTCATGGAAGCACGGGCCTCCTTGCCAAAACCATTTCCCTGGATTCCCTTCCAGAATTCGACCCTTTTGCCGAATGCGTGGCCTTTTCCTGGGTTTCCCAACGAAAGGTTTTTGTTAAAGCCTGTCCAACCATTAGGATTGGGTCCGAAACCCTGGATGGGTTGTCTGAAAAAGAAATAACGGTCCCGGGTCCCCTGGCCGCCTATTTGGTGGGATGGGGAGCGGCCACCCTGCGATAGTAAAAAGAGAAATGATGGAATGAATGGGAAAGGAATGGGTTGGGAAAATGTTGGATTTTGAGGAGATGCGGAGAATTTACCGCCTGGAAAAGAGCACGTCACGCCTCGTAGAGGTGCCCGACGATTTTTTTGCCCAACTGAACGTGCTGGTGGAAGAAGAAAGGAAGAAGTATTTCGATTCCCTGAAGGACTTGAACGCCTCCCGTGCACGCGATTTCGGGAATCTGAAGAAACTCGTGGATGAGTGGTTTGTGGTGCGCGAAAAAAAATTGTTGAACAGTGCATTAGTCTCCGCCCAACTCGAAGAAACGGATACCGCTCACATGGCCGCGGAAGAGAAAAAGGTTTTTTCATCGCTGTATGACGTTCTCCGTGCCCACCGCCGATTGACCAAATCCGTTTTGGATGCCAATGGGGGGTTCGTTTCAATGGTTTCCCCTCCCCTTGAAATAAAAAAAGAAAAGATGGAAGAAAACGAAAAAGAGGCCGTGCAAGATGGTTCCACCGAACCACTTACGCATTCCACGCAACCTCTTGCCGATTTTTGGCCCGTGCGCATTCTCTCTGAAATTCCCAGTTTTGTGGGAACGGATTTGAAGGAGTACGGCCCCTACAAAACGGGTCAAGTGGTTGACCTTCCATCCAAAATTGCCCAATTGTTCGTTTCGCGAAAACTTGGAGAGAAAGTCGCGTGAGTCTGGCAGGCGTTTATAATTCTTTAGCGCCCCATTTCGTTTATGCCCCCGTACACTCCGCATGGCCGGTCCTTTCATTCCCGCCCGCATTCGGGGGGAAATCGTCCCCATTTTTCTCCACGCACAACTATAGCGGCCCCCAACCCGCGCAACCAGCACGTTAAGAAATGGCCCCAATTTGGGGAAATTGTCATCGTCAAGATAGACAAGGTGTTGGATTATGGGGTTTTCTGCTCCCTTCTTGAATATGAAGGGGCCACGGGATTCGTTCACATTTCGCAAGTGGAATCCAGCTGGATCAAAAACATTCGGAATTACGTTCGCGAGGGACAGATGCGTGCCGCGTTGGTGCAAAAAGTGGATTTCGAAAAACTCCAAATCGATTTGTCGTTGACCAAAGTGTCCGAGCGGCAACAACGATTGCGCATTGAAGAATACAAGCAGCTCAACCGCAACAAGAAGCTCGTGGAAATCATGGCGAAGGCGCGGGAAAAGACCCTCGAAGAGGGATGGAAGGAAGTCGCCGAGCCCCTCATGAAAAGTTTTGGTTCCCTTCCCACTGCGTTTGAAGCCATTGCATTGGAAGGTGCTCTTGCGGCGGAAGGAATTGTTCCAAAAGAATGGCTCCCTTTTTTGGTGGACACGATTCAAAAGAACATCCGCCCCACGGAAAAAGAAGTGAAGGGTACGTTGTCCATCGCCTGCACCGCCCCGGATGGCGTTGAGCGGGTAAAATCCGCCTTGTTGGAGGGAGCGAAAGGCGTGCATAGTGCAACCGTCCACTACACCTATTTGGGGGCGGGAAAGTACATGGTGAAAGTGGTTTCGTTTGATTTCAAGCTTGCCGAAAAAGCCCTTTCTCAAGTGCAGGAAAAAGTGCAGAAAAACATAGGTTCTTATGGTGCCATGTCTTTCGCCCGGCAGGAAGCATAGGTATGGCCACTCAAGTTTTTCTCATGGAAAAACCCCCCGTCAAAGACGGAGTGGTTTTCGTGGGCCTTCCAGGCATCGGGTTGGTAGGAAAGATTGTCGTAGATTATTTAGTAAAAGAACTCAAGCCCAAAAAGATTGCTGAAGTGCTAAGCGACTCTTTTCCACCCGCCGTTATCACCAAGGGCGGAGTCACCGAATTATTCAAAGATAGCATTTATTATCTCTCCTACAAAGGGAAATCATTCTATTTTGTAGCAGGACCCGTCATTCCCAACTGGGACCAGGGAGGCACCATCGCGGACCAGTACGATTTTTCCCGCACGCTCGTGGTGGCGTTTAAAGAACTAAAAATTTCGCACATTTGCACCATTGCAGGGTTGAACGTGGGGGAGCAGCGCATGAAAATAACCCCGCACGTGATTGCGGCCGCTACGGATAAAAAAACGCTTGATATGTGGAAAAAGAATGGGGTCAAACCCAACGAATCCGAAGGAACGATTTGGGGTCACGCAGGATTATTGTTAGGCATTGGAAAAATGCAAGGAATTCCCGGCATTTGTTTGATGGGGGAAACCTCTGCACGATTAGTGTATGGGGATCCGGGCGCCAGTAAAGTGGTGTTGGATTTGCTCATCAAAAAGTTCGGATTCAAGCTCAAGATGGACAAGATGGATGCGGAATCAAAAGAGATTGAGAAAGCATTCCAAAAACTCTCCGAAACCATGCAAGCCGAAGAAAGCGGAAACAAGAAATTGGATTTACCCTACGTGCGGTAAAAAAAATTAAATCACAATCCCCAGCACCGTAAGAATGACCATCGCCCCCAGCCCAGCCAACCCAAACACGGCACTCACTACTAGTGAGGGCCAGAAGGGCAAGTGAATTTGGAGGATGTAGGTGAGAATCCCCCACCCAATCAAACCTAACACGGTGTTCACAATAATGTTTTTGAGAAAAAACAAAACAACAATGGCTGCAATAAACAGACCCACCCCCACGAGCAACCAGGAGATGTTTCCCGAAATGGGGTTTGTCAGTGTATCTGTGACTGCCTGCACTTGAAACAAAATGGGCATTATCACTTTATGTCATTGTTTTGTTTTAAATATTCCGTCTTCCCCTCCGAGTATAATATAAAAAGGGGTTGTCTCCCTTTCAGCGCATGGCCCTCAACTTTTCAGACGTTCAAAAGAAGCTTTGCGCCGCATTGTTAAACGGCCCGTTAAGCTTGGAAACGCTGGCCGAGCGAACGCAAATGAAACACATGGACATTCAAAGTGAGATGAAATCTCTCATGCAATTGAAACTGGTTTCCCTCCAGGGAACACCTCCATTGTACGTGTTGAAAGAGGAAGTGATGCAGGAGATGAAGCGCCGCAAGGGGATGGAAGCCGATGATGATAATCCCTTCCGGGTCAAAATAGTGATTGAGGTGCAGGGAGTCGAGGAAGAATTGGTAAAGGGGCAGGTAGATAAGATTCTCACCAATCTCAAAAATGAACCATTCTTCAACGTGTACGCCTCCACCGTGGAAAAAGTGGAAAAAATAGAAGAAAAGTACTCTACCTTTGCGGAGGTCAATCTTTCTGTACGCGATTTCCGCGCCCTGGTGCGGTTGATGTTCTTTTACGGCCCGGCCTCGGTGGAAGTGATCAAACCCACCAAAATAGAGTTTACCCTGGATGATTTCCAGAATGGGTTGGTGGATATGACGGAAATGGTCCACGCGTACGCGAATTACATTATGGGGATTCTCTCCCGAAAGAAGGTTGAAGAGTTCAACACCCAGTTTTATGCGGGAGTACAGAAAGCCCACTCCCTTCAACCCAAACTCCAAAGTGCTCCTTCCTCATTGCCTGAGGATTTGCCTACCATATAGTAGTTACTGAGTAGTATACTGAGTCGTGACCCCTCCCCTACCCCAGGGGTGGTGCCTCCCTCTCATTTTTCCCTGCTTTATCCATTCTTTCTATGTTCGGTCCCTTTTTTTTCATTCCCCTTTATTCCCTCGGGGGGTCCCCTCTCTGGATACCTTTTCCATTTCTCCACCCTCCATGTTTCGAGGATTGTCTGAGTGCAGTACGATGATTGTCCCATGGTTTTGGGCAGATTCTTTATAAGCCGGGACAGGGGGTTCGACAAATGCCGGACAAAACTCGAAAGATATTTAAATGCCTGGAGGCTTGATACCCCTCTAATGAGCCAGTCACTGATACCGTCTGTCATTGGTAGTTGTATTGGTGCGGAACGCTCGTTGTGATTCGTGAGGTGAAGCACAAATGAATGGATTGAAAATTCGCAAGCTAGCGGCCATTGTCGCCGGTGGTGCGTTGCTGGGTGCCGCAGTTGCCCCTATGGTGTCTGCGATTACGAGCAGCGAGGCCAGTTCGGTCGTTTACGATGCCGACATGAGCCCGGTGGTCAACATTGTTGTTGGAAAAACCGCCGCAGTCTCCGATGGGGTATGGGCTGGAAACATTGCCCGCGCCGTTGTGGCGAACGCCGTCGTTGAGAAAGCATATACTGGAGGAGCAGGTTCCGAAAGCGGAACAGCCGTTGTAACTGATTTAGCCGCCGTTTTGTCCCTTGGGGGAACGGTAACGGTTACAGGCGGAAAGACATTCAATAATGTCAAGCTGACCTCTAGTGGGTCGGCCAATGAATACGAACAGTCTATTGGAAAGGACCCTTTGTCTTTTTTGACAGAGAAGACGCTTTCCTATAAATTCAACGACAGTTCGACGAATATTGACGTCAAAGAAACAGTGGGAGTCCAATTGGACGCCAAGTACACCACCGATTCGGATGTGAAGGACTTGATATCCGTAATGGACGCAGGGGATTTGAACTATACATTGAGTCTAGGATCCGGAATTCCCACGGACTCAGCGACGGGTACCATCGTTGACTTCACAGACACGTCGGACGATAACATTCGTATTCCATTCTTTGGAAAGACCTTTTTGGTCCAAAAAGTGGATCAAGATGATTCCAATGCCGTGTTGGAAGTCCGTTTGATTGAAGATAAGGCCAAACAGACGTTTGTCGCTGGAGAATCCTTCACCATGACGGGTGTGGGAGACTATGCCGGACAAACATTGACGGCGACCGTTGTTTCGGTTGTTGCCACGGGACCCGCTACTACTTCCTATCAGGCCAAATTCAACCTGACGGATGAAGCAGGGAACGTTATTGACACCCAAACGGTTGCAGCCGGAAACTTCATTGACTTCGAGGATGCCTCGGGCGACGAAGTGCTGAGCGGAGACATTTACGTAGACTCTGCCTCGGTCAACACCGGAACCAATGAGGGAACAGTCGATGTTCTGGTTGGAACTTCCTCGGTACGATTGAAAGACGGGGAGAATTATCCCTATCTCGAAGATGCGGATGCTGAAAACATTAACGGCCCCTACGTCGTTAATTTGCTTGAGACCGCTTCCAGCAATCGATTAACCTCGATTGTCATCAAGACGCGATCCAAGTCCAACATTGGAACGCCCGACACGACGGCTGAAGAGACAATAGACTCTATGCCCGCCTCGGTATTCGATGTGGACAACCCCATGTATTCCAAAAACAGTTCATTGACCTCTGCCGGAGCCGACGGTCCTTCCTCCCTTGAATGGTTGGATGGCACGGGCGCTTTGGGAGAAGGATTGTTTTCAATCTCCTTCAATGGGTTCAAAGCCGGAGAAGAGATGACGTATGTCCAGATTGGAAACAATGAAGTCGAGTTCCGCGACGCCTCCGATGCGTTGCACGTTATTCCCATGTGGCTTAAGGCCGGTTCCGAGACAGGAACGGGCACATCTGCAGGGGTCAACGTGAATTCGACTGCCCAAAACAATTCCAACGGAGTCTCATTTAATTTTGATAATGGGAACAAGCAGTTGTATTACGACATGAATAATGCCAGCCAAGACTTCAACGTGGCAGACGGGGTCATCCTGAATGGTGTGGCCGTCGACTATGGTGTAGTGAGCGGAGTATTAAGTCTCACAACGGATTTGGGAATCAGAGATGTTAACACGGTCGCAGCCGGAGCGGTTACGATTAATGGTGTGACATACGGCGTTCCCAACCCCGGAAGCTCGGCAGGGATTACCCTGCGCGCCGACGGATTTGTCCGATTCGCCAAAGCGACCATCAACAGCAACACCTCTACTTCAGACTTCCTGTCTGGATTGGGTGGTGCTAACGCCCCAACCATCGCCCCGGGTGGAATGACTACGGCCCAATTGGCCAACGCATTCTTCTACGACGATGCAAATGTTAATTCGACGGGAACGACCGGAATAGGATACGGTCCCCGATTGACCATGTCAGGCGATACGTATGATGCTGTTT
>JAGVNS010000116.1 GCA_020053155.1 Nitrososphaerota archaeon | reverse complement strand
GAGTGGGAAACCCCCGGTTTCGTTTTTCCAAACAAAAAACGGGGTTCCCACCCCTAAAATTTACCTAAAAAGTGGGGTCAAAAGACCTGTCACACAACAGCTTACATTCAATACTGCGGAACCCTAACCTCCGTTTGGGCCGCCGAACAACCGGTGGTAGAGGCCGTTCGCACGCTACTAGGAGAAAAAATATCTCCAGTTGAGATAGAAAAATTAATGAACGACTTGAGTTTGCCCTATGAAGACAACTATTATCGCCTTGAAGAATACAAGCTGGCCCAATCGAATGATTTGGATAGCCACGTAAAGAAGTTCGCCTGGCTTCATTCACGATACGGTTCCCCCAATACATATTCGGTGGAAGACGCTCGCGAACGGCAATCTAAAATGGACACAAAAAAGGTAGTGGGGGAGTACAAGAACTCCAAAAAATACATATTGTCCGCAATCAAACGGGCGCGAAAATTAGCAGGAGACCGTTCCAACCTGGTTGACTTGCTCCAATTTATCGTCTACTATCGCACCCAGCGAACGGACGTATTCAATCGGGCCACCTATGATGCAATTCCCATGCTCGAAAAAAAAGCGCAGACGATTGGATTGACCTACGAGCAACTCCTCTATTGCCTCTGGAAGGAGATTAGTGATCGTTCATTTAGGAAACCCATTATTCAGTCTCGCATGAAGCGCTATGCCGTTCTCCTGGAAGATGGAAAGACTCGCTACTTAGAGGGAAATGATGTTGAAGAATGGGCTCGCTATTTTCAGGAAAAGAAAGAAACAGTGGACCAATTTACCGGAACTTCTGCCTGCCGAGGAAAGATTAATGGGATTGTGCGCATTATTTTGGATAGGAATGATTTTTACAAGCTAAGCGAAGGAGAGATTATTGTTACTCCGATGACAACCCCCGAATTCATTCCCATTATGCGAAAAGCTAGCGCTTTTGTAACAGATGAAGGGGGAGTAACCTGTCATGCGGCTATCGTAGCTCGAGAAATGGGCAAACCGTGTGTAATTGGAACCAAAATTGCGACGCAAATTTTGAAAGATGGAGACATGATAGAGGTGGACGCGACGAAGGGCGTTGTTAAAATACTCAACCAGGTTAAGAGCGAATGATATGGCCAGAGCGTCGCAATCTGAAAAATTAAAGTCGATAATTACCTCGGGAACTTTCTTCAAAGGGAAGCGAACTAAGCCCGCAAAGGGAGCGCCTCCTATTTTCGCTCCATTCTTTTCCCGCGATTTTTCCTTGGGAATCATGGAAATATGGTACGCAGGAGAGAAAAGCGATCCGAGACAATGGACTCAGCAAATGCAGCCCATTCATCCTTATTTGATTTGCTGGCGAAAGAATGGGATGATGAACGTTTACATGGACCAGCGGGGATTAGATTGGATTAAGCAAGAACTCCAATCCCACATCGATAGGGATCCCCAATACGTCCAAAAGGTCGTAAAAGAATCCAATCATCGAATCCAGGAGATCAAGCCCACGTATGAAAGAGAACCTGCGTTGAGTTTGAAGGAACTGGAGAGATACACCGAAAAATTTCGGCATTCATGGCCGTGGTTTGAGGCCGTTTGGTGGTTGATTGACTTATTCGAAGAAAAAAAGAGAAATGGAAGAGAATTGGATTTACTTCTAACCGCGCGAAAGGAAGGAGAAAAAGAAGCCCCAAGCTCGGATGCGGTGATTCGGAAATCCATTCTCAAAGCTTATCCAAAACTCAAGAAATACGTGCCCGTTTTACTGTTGAAGGAAGTGTTTTCAGGAAAGATTCCTTCCAAAAAAGAATTGGATGCCCGTTTTGACGAATTCTTTTTTACGGATGACACGTTATTCACTGGATTTTCTCCTTCCCAAATTGAAAAAGAATTGAATGTCCACTTTGAAAAAGAAGAGGGTAAAGAAAAGGTTTCCGATCTCAAGGGGCAAGTAGCCTTTCCCGGAGTGGTGCGAGGGAAGGTTCGGAAAGTGTTCGGAAGAAAGGATTTGGCCGTTTTTCAGGAAGGCGAAATAATCGTTTCTCCCAGCACCACGCCCGATTTCATGCCCGCGCTCGTAAAAGCCATTGGAATAATCACGGATGAAGGGGGAATTGTCAGCCACGCGGCCATCATCTCCCGAGAGTTAGGGATTCCGTGTGTGGTAGGGACAAAGAATGCCACCCGCTTTTTGAAAAATGGCGATTTGGTAGAAGTCGACGCGAATACTGGCATCGTCCGCAAGGTGAAGTAAATGGCTTCTTTTGTCAGAATTGAAACCATCGTTCGAACGCACGGATTGAAGCCGGCCACACAGCGGAATTTATCCTTGTTCACGCTCAGTTGCATTGCGCACGGGTATACTGCTTTTCTCCGTCCTCGCATTGGTTTTTCCTACGATGCATTGGCAGGCGTTGGAACGAGGGGGCATTTTCATACGCTTCTAAATGAAGAACGAATTGCCCAGCAAACGGAACAAGTATTGAAGAAGGATTTGAAGGGTTTCATGGAAAAAACTCTCCTGCGGGCACATCAGGATGGACAAAAATGCATCGCGAAAGCAAAAGCTCTTTCCAAACTCAAAAACCCATTGGAAAAAGTGCGCACAATCTTGGACATTTATCCGCGCTACATCTCTGCGCTCGGGGTCTACAACTGCCTATGGCGCTACGTGGGAAACGAAACGTGCAAGGGAAAATTGACCGAAAAAATGATTCAAAAAATAGGAAAGGAGCGCGACCAAATTGCCCCCGGCTATCCCCTCATGGATGCCCTCACCCAAAAATGGAGCATTGAATTAGGAAAAAAATGGAAAATGAATGGGGGAC
The DNA here is from genome assembly GCA_020053155.1 of Nitrososphaerota archaeon. Classification (GTDB taxonomy): domain Archaea; phylum Iainarchaeota; class Iainarchaeia; order Iainarchaeales; family VGJJ01; genus VGJJ01. The sequence continues at coordinate 3,194 of JAGVNS010000116.1, read as the reverse complement.
TGCTGGTGTATGCTACTCTTCCTGAATTGAAAACCATTTTGGAAAGGGAAACGATCACGGCGAATGAAAAACGTGTGTTGCAAAAACGGATGCAGGGGTACTTTTACCTCTTTGTAGAAAAAGGGGGAACAGAGGAAGTGTTCACGAGCAAAACTCTGCTGAAACAAATCCATCAAAAATGGTTCGAAGTAAAAGCCGTTAACCACGTGCAAGGGAAAACCGCATTTCCGGGTAAAGTAAAAGGGGTTGTTTTCAATCTCCAGACGCATTCCAGACCTCCTAATGGAAAATTCGTATTGGTGGCAAGCATGACTCATCCCAAAGACATCGCTCTGATTCGGAAAGCGCAAGCCATTGTAACCGATGAGGGAGGAGTGTTAAGTCACGCTTCTATCATTTCACGAGAACTAAAAAAAACGTGCATAATAGGGACCAAAACCGCTACGAGACTCCTCGCGCAAGGAGATAAAATAGAAGTAGACGCGAATAAGGGAACCGTGCGTATCATTCAATGAGAGTTTCATTGGCGGTTTGCCGCCTAAACCTATTTTAATGCTGATGACTCTATTTTTGCATGGAGTTCACCTATTCAAAAAATAAGATTGTATTCGACCGCGAATTGTCCAACCTGGACAAATTGGTTTTGCGTTTCGTCAAAATCCTCCACAAACTGAACATCCGCTACGTCATCATATCGGGATACATTGCCATATTGTTTGGGCGGAGCCGGAACACGGAAGACGTGGACTTGTTCATTGAAAAAATTGATGAGAAAAAAATGAAAGAATGGTGGAATGAATTGGAAAAGGAAGGATTTTGGGGGGTAAACGTTTCTACTCCCCAGGAAGCGTTGCATGAATACTTAGAAAATAATACGGCTATTCGATTCGCAGTCCAGGAAAAAGTCATTCCTAATTTTGAAGTAAAATTCACTAAATCAGTGTACAATGAATATTCGTTGGACCATCCCATTGAAGTGTTTTTGAATGGAGAAAAAATTTACACTTCTGAAATGGAATTACAAATTGCGTACAAACTGTTATTGGGTACCGACAAAGACTTTGAAGACGCGCGACACTTATATCGGATGTTTAAACCTCATTTGAACGTGGAATTGCTCCAAAAGCATATTAACGAGATTGGGGTAAAAGATAAAGCGGAGAAAGTACTATGGCATTGAAGGATGTTCCTAAATTAACGGATGCTGATCGTCAGGCGTTGCGTCGGGAAGTCGCACAAAATAGAAAAGAGCGGATGGAATTCATCGACTTTTATACCGATTGGCTCAAGAAAACCCCCAATAAGGTTTGGAGCAAACAGCACGCCAAATACTTGGGTGGGAAATAAACGGGAATCTTTCTGCGCTCTTCGCAGGGCAGGGGAGGGGAATAAGAGTGCTATTATGGCGTGGCCAGTTTCCAAAAGTATTCAAAGTGTCGAACAAAGGATTCGGCCGTGGATTGGTTGCGAATGAGGATGGCAAAGGGCTCGGTGTCTAGCATGGTAATGATGGTCACGTTTCCCGTGATATGAATAAGCATGGGATTTTGGTACTCGTCGGATAGAAAGCGCAATTCGGCATGCTTGAATCCAATGTCCTTGTTTCGCGTGGAAGAATAATACAGCATTTTTATGGGAATCTTTTTCTTCTCAATGGTTTCGCGGATGACCTTGAAATCGGGTCCCAATAATTCGCGGGTTCGTCCCGAACTTCCGATCGAAAAAATGGGCTTGTTCTCTCCCACCATGTGTAACAACGCCGCCTTGATCCCCTTTTTTCCTTTGAAAAAATAAACACTGCTTTTTTCTCCGGCATGCACATACATTCTGTTCAGGGTTTCCTGCATCTCTTCATAGCGCCGCTTGTTTTCAGCAATCGTTTCCTCCGCGCGCTTTAATCGTTCGAGCAATTCATCAGGGGGTGCGGCTTCGAAGATTTTTTTCTGGTTCCGGGTAACGGTGCCCACCATCGCTTTTTCCGTGAGGCGCTCCAGCACGTCATACACTACCACCCGATGTAACCCGGATTCCCGGCCGATGTCGGCGGCGGGGGAGGCCCCTAACTTGAGGAGAGACCAATATACCTTGGCCTCGTTCCGCGTCAGGCCAAACGATTCCAGATCCAACGCATTAACCATGAGTGTCGTAATATGGACTACTACACTATTATTTATACTTTCGACTACATAATGTGTTTGGGGGGCGGGGCTATATTCCCCCTTTCCGCACCTGCCCACAAGGAGTGAGCCATGTCCACGTTTCCAATTGCCGAGGGATTACTGCAGGAATATTCGGTCAAACCTCCCTTCATTCAAAAAGGATTTCATGCCAAGTTTTTTCCATTCGATTACGTACAACAGCTATGGAACGAGTGGGGACGGTATTCCGGGTACTATTTTTCGCTTCACATCGACGTGTGGAAGGACGATTACCTTACCATCTATTATTTTCCAAATGAATTCACGCGCTTGCGCAATCATTTTTTCCAGAAAGTGGACGAAGACAAGGAGTATTATTCCCGTTACCGCCACGAGTGGAAAACCACGTGTCAACGCCTCCGCAAGAAATTGACACTATTTGAAAATGCAACACAAAAAAAGACATTTTCAACCGTCTTAAAACTATTTGAATCGTTTGTCAAAGAGTATGTGCACGAATATGCATTAGCGGGTGCCCCCCCAGAAGCATGCGGTTTTCAACCCGAACAATGGATCATGCCCGAAATTCAGAATTATTGCAAGCAGCACGGATTAGATTACGATCACGCTTCCACCTTTCTCATGTCCCCCGCCGTTTTGTCATTTGTGGCGCAGGAGGAAGTAGAACTGCATCGAATTGCGCTGGACTATCTCCAAAAAAAGAGCAAAAAGGCGCTGGAGCACAAATTGTCTATCCATCAGAAACAATGGTTTTGGATCCAGAACAATTATTCTACTATTGAAGAATTGTCAATCTCCCACTTTCGTAAAAAGCTCAACCAACTTGTGAAAAAGGGCCCCAAACAGATAAAGGAAGAAATCAAACGAATGCTTTTGACCCCCCAAAAGGCAATAGTGGAAAAGAAAAAGCTTTTTACAAAATACCCTCCATCAAAACGGTTGCGATTTTACGTGAGGATGGTGGAAGACTTTGCCGAAATGCAGGATTTGCGAAAATTTTTCGTCCTGCGCGCCAACCAGAGCCACAAACATTTT